>CAMOWH010000074.1:0-10523 GCA_946628315.1 uncultured Prevotella sp. | reverse complement strand
CAGATGCACGTCATCGACCTGGTGCTACGAGCCATGCAGGAGGTAGGTGTCTCGCCGAAGGTGAAGCCCATCCGTGGCGGTACGGACGGTGCCCAGCTGTCGTTCAAGGGGCTGCCCTGCCCCAACATCTTCGCCGGCGGCATCAACTTCCACGGACCCTACGAGTTCGTACCCATCCAGTCGATGGAGAAAGCAATGCAGGTGATTATCAAGATATGCGAGTTGGCAGCAGCGTATAACCAGTAACTACAAGAGGTATGAAAAAGCGAAGTGGCCTATATATCATCGTCGTGGCAGCAATCATGTTGGAAGTGTTATCAGCGTTCCAGTATTACGCTACACGTAATATGTTAGAAAAGCAGTTGCAAGAACGTGCCCAGACGGAACTTGCACTAAAGGCCATCATCACCAAACTGGTAACAGATAACACAGAGAAATCGCTGAAAAGTCACATCCGCGAGATAAGAAGTAATCTGAACACCCCTGACTCATTGTCGGATGTACTGACCTGGATCATCAAGTATCACTCTTCAAGAAGTGGAGCCGGCATAGCCTTCAAGCCCAACTACTATCCCCAAAAAGACACACTATTTGAACCTTATGTACTGCACACGGAATCGGATGAATTCAAGGTCATGCAAATAGCCGGTAAGGACTTTGACTACACGCGCAACGGATTCTACAAGGAGATCATGCAGAAGAAAAGAGCTTCCTGGGTGGGCCCCTATGACGTTAAGTACTTACACCAACGACTGATCAGTTACGCCGAACCTATCACTGAGGAGAAGACGGGCGACACGATAGCCGTTTTGGGTATAGACATCGACACACGTTATGTGGCAATGTCAATCAATAAAGACCACCTGTACCCATCGTCGTTCACGGTGATGCTGACAGAGGATGGAAAACTGATAGCAGGGCCGGAAGACCCTGCTTTGAAAAAGAAAGTTGAGCACGTAATAGACATCATCAACGACAGTACAATAACCAAGGAATTAAGCGACAACGGACGCACCACCATAGCTGAATATCGTGATCCAACAAACGGTAAAAAAGGGCACGTATTCTTTGCCAACATGAAAGGATATCCCCATTGGCAGTTAGCCAATGTTTACTACGATGACGAGGTGTATGGAGCACTTCGCCAGTTGCGTATCAACATGCTGCTAATGATGGTAGCGGCTTTCGCTGTACTGGGATTCATCATCTGGCGGTTCTTTCGTAACAACCAGAAGCTTCAAAAGAGTCTGCTCAAAGAGATGCGCATAAACGGTGAACTGGAAATGGCACGTGATATTCAGGCAAAGATGTTGCCCACGAAGTGGCCTCCCTACCCCGACCGCAAAGACGTGGATATCTATGGTCTGCTGAAGCCTGCCCGCGAGGTAGGTGGCGACCTGTTCGACTTCTTCATCCGCGACGAGAATCTGTTCTTTTGTATCGGTGATGTCAGTGGTAAAGGTGTACCGGCAGCGATGGTAATGACTGTGACACGCTCACTGTTCCGTTCGACTACGGATCATGAAGACAACCCCTCGAACGTCATGCGCAACCTGAACAAGACACTCTGCCAGGGCAATGATACCAATATGTTTGTCACGCTATTCATCGGTGTACTGAACCTGCCTACGGGCCGACTGCACTATTGCAATGCAGGCCATGACAAGCCTTTGATAGTCGAGCAAGGCAGCATCCGCCAACTGACAGCCGATGAGAACCTGCCACTGGGAGTATTCAATGACATCAAATACGAGACGGAGGAATGCAATCTGCCCTCTGGCTGCACCTTATTCTTATATACTGACGGACTGACAGAGGCAATGAACTGTGACAGACAGCAGTTTAGGTTGCATCATGTCAAAGAACGGCTGGCTCACATCTGTGAGCAACAGATTGCTGACGCCACCATGACAGTAAAAGACATGGAGCAGGCTGTAAACGACTTTGTAGGAGATGCGGAACAAAGCGACGACCTCACGATGCTGGCCATCCATTATAAACCTCAATTCACTATTTTATGACAATCCGAGAACTGCCCATATCACTCCGCAAGTGGCGAGGACTATTTATCATCATCCTCGCGGCACTGTTGCTGGAGGGTATCTCCGGTGTGCAGTACCTCCTCACTCGCCATCACATGGAAGACGAACTGGAGAAACGTGCCGAAAGTGAGCTGACGCTGAAGGCCATTCTCATCAAGAACTACTTCAACAGTACCGAGGACCTGCTGCGCAACTGTAAGTGGCAGATAGAGGCCCACCTCGACCAGCCGGATTCCGCCTACAGCACAATGGGTAGGTTTGTGCGTCTTAACCCCCAACTGAAGGGTGCCGGTGTGTGCTTCGTACCTTATTATTATCCGCAAGAGGGCCGGCTCTTTGAGGTCTATGCCCGCCGCACCCCCTCTGGCGAAGTAGAGACGGAGCAAATCGCCAGCAGCACCCACGACTACACACAATACGATGTTTACGAGCAGGCTCTCAATTCTAAAAACGGCACCTGGTCGGAACCCTACTATGACAAAAAGGGTGCTCACGCCCGCGTCACGAGCTATATTCAGTCCGTCCACGACCGTCAGGGGCGGTCAGTAGGCTTTGTCGCTATCGATATTAATCTGATATGGCTCTCCGACACCATCGAAAAGCGGCACATCTATCCCTCGTCGTTTATCCTCGTGCTCACAGAGGCCGAAAAAATCATCATCCACCCCGATACTGCACGTGTCGCTGAAGACACGCAGCAGTATATCTATCACCTCATCAACGACAGTACCGTAGCCCGTCGCCAAAGCGATAGCGGGCATAGTAAGGTGATATACTTCGACTACAATGGGCGCGAAGGTACTGTGTTCTATGCCAACATGCGGGGCAAGCCTCACTGGCTGATGGCTGTAGTGTGCTACGACGACGAGGTCTATGCGGCGCTCTCGAGCCTGCGTCTCTGGCTGCTGGGGCTGATGCTGGCCGCCTTCACCATCCTGCTCTATGTGGTGTGGCGCTTCGCCAGTGGTGAAAAGACAATAGAGATCACCAGCCGTCGGTTGGAGGAGAAGACGCAGGAACAGGAGCGTATGAATGCCGAGTTGCGCGTGGCCAATGGCATTCAACAGGCACTGTTGCCACTGGCAGAGCCTTCGCTACGGGATGTCAACGAGGTCGAGGTGGAAGGCCTGCTGATACCGGCAAAGGCAGTGGGCGGCGACCTTTACAACATGTTCGTACGCAACGGGAAGCTATTCTTCTGCATCGGTGATGTCAGCGGCAAGGGTGTGCCCGCAGCCCTTATCATGGCCGTCACACAGACACTCTTCCGCCATGTTGCCTCACGGGAGGACAATCCTGCACGCATCATGGAATACATGAACGAGACGGCCTGCCGCAACAATCCCCAGAATATTTTTGTGACACTCTTCATCGGCGTGCTCGACCTTCTGACAGGTCATCTGCGCTACTGCAATGCAGGCCATGACGTGCCGTTCTGCATTCAGGGACAAACGGCAGAACCCCTGAAAGCCGCCGCCAATATCCCCATCGGACTTTTCGACGACTACGACTATCAGATGCAGAATGCCACGATGCTGCCCGGTTCTACACTTTTCCTCTATACCGACGGGCTGACAGAAGCCCGCAATGCCGGTCGTAGGCTCTTCGGTCAGAAACATCTCGATGAACTGATGGCGCACTGCACCAACAAGAATCCCCAAGAGATAGTCAGCGCGGTCATTGCCGAGGTGGAGCAATTTGCCGGGCCAACAGAACAAAGCGACGACCTGACACTGCTCGTCATCCGCTATACACCGACTGAGGACACTCTGACACTCGACGAACAGCTGACGCTCAGCAACGACGTGAAAGAGGTGGCCCGCCTCAGTACGTTCATCAAGGACATCATGACACGCATCGGCATCGGCAAGCCCCTCGCCCCGAAACTCAGGCTGGCCTTGGAGGAAGCCGTGGTCAACGCGATGGAATATGCCTACCCTGCAGGGATAAAAGGCAACGTCACCGTACGCACCACCTTCGATGGCGAGCGCCTGCGGCTCATCATCAGCGACAGCGGCATAGCCTTCAACCCCACAGAGGCTGTCAGGGCCGACACCACACTCTCGGCAGAAGAGCGGCCCATAGGCGGACTGGGCATACTGCTGATGCGCGAACTGATGGACTTCATCAATTATGAGCGCATAGACGGTCGCAACATACTCACCCTGACGAAAAAAATAAAAAATAAATAAATTAAAAAACGACAGTATATGAACACAAAGATTGAAGAACTGGAGGACAAGTTCCTCGTGACACTTGAGGGAGAACTGGACACTGCTGCAGCAGTCGAAGTGGAGAACAAGCTACAGCCGCTCTACACGGCAAACGGCAAGGATGTAGTCATCGACTGCAAACAGCTGGAGTATATCGCGTCGAGCGGACTGCGCATCCTCATCAGCATCCTCAAGGGAGCCAGAAGCGGTGGCAGCCGCGTAACCATCAATGGAATGAACGATGACATCAAGGATGTTTTCAAACTGACGGGATTCATCAACCTGTTTGAATTTGCATGAAATGCTTGCTGGCACTGCTGGTCCTGCTGCCACTACAGGGCTGGGCACAAGATACCCTTTTCACCGCCGACCTGCAATTGCTTTCTCGCGGTGAATTACGCAACGGCGGAATGACCCACGACAGCAATGACAAGTCGTCAGACGACAAGTCGGCCTTCATCCTCGACCGCGAGCGCATCACACTCGGCTACCGGCGCTCCTGGCTGGAGGCTAAGGTCGCCGTCCAACATACTGGTACATGGGGGCATGAGGGTACTTCCGACATCAGTGTCTTCGAGGCATGGGGCAAGCTCACGTCCCCCTTCGGACTCTTCGCACAGATAGGCCGGATGGGACTGAGATACGACGACGAGCGCATCATGGGTATCGACGACTGGGTGATGGCCGCCAGGAGCCACGATGCCCTGCGCATAGGCTACGAGAGTCCTGTTGGCCGCAAATACGGACGTCATCGGGTACACGCCATTCTGGCCTACAACCAAAACAAGCGTGCCATTACCTCGCCCGGTTCATATTATACTAACGGCAGTTGCCCCTATAAGACCATGCATACGCTGTGGTATCACTTCGATGCGCCACGGCTACCGCTCGGCATATCCTTGCTGATGATGAACATAGGCATGCAGGCCGGTTTGCAGGACGGTGAGTCTGCAAATGCTCCTCACACCGAGTGGCAGCTGGTATATGGCGGTTATGTGAAATATGCACCGCCACACTTCTCCTTTGAGGGTTCCTATTACCGTCAGACTGGTCACGATGAGCATACCGTCAAGCTTGACGCATGGATGGCGGCTGCCAAGGCAGAGTGGATGCCCGACAATCGCTGGAGCGTCAAGGCCGGCTACGACTATCTGAGTGGCGACGACTATGTGGCTGTGGTAAACAAGGGGGGGCTGGGCCTTCCGCGCCATGAGGTGAACAAGGGCTTCAACCCTGTCTACGGTTCCCACCATAAGTTCTACGGTGCCATGGACTTTTTCTATCTCAGTACCTACGTCAACGGTTTTACGCCGGGCATGCAGAATGCATACATCGGGGGCACCTACCGTCCACTGAAGAACCTGAGTTTCAAGGCAGCGTATCACTATTTTGCCACAGGCATCAAACTGGAGAAGCTCAACCGTACACTCGGCCACGAGATAGAGCTGGAAGCAGCCTATAACCCGTTCAAGGACGTACAGGTCTCAGCTGGCTATTCTTTCATGACCGGCACCGAGACGATGGAGAAGCTGAAACGGGCCAGCGGCGATGGCAGCCTGCGCTGGGCGTGGCTTTCTGTGAACATCACGCCCCGACTCTTCTCAGCCAAATGGTAAATAATTAAAAACTATTCACTCATAACAAATAAATATATGAAGACTTCAGCCCCTATAAGTAAATCACAGTACGGCCTTTATGTGGAGTGCGCTCAACATCCAGGCGAGGCCTATTATAACATTCCCTACCTCTATACATTCGACGGCAGCCTGGACGAGAACAGGCTCAAGGCAGCCATAGAAACTGCAGTTGCCGCCCATCCAACGCTCTTCACACGCATCGAGCTGAACGAACAGGGCGAACCCGTACAGACCATTGACGACAGCGAGAAAATGACGCTGGAAGTAGAGCATATCTCAGACATCAGGGCTGCCATACAAGGCTTTATCCAGCCATTCGACATCTATAAAGACCATTTCTTCCGTATGCGGATGTTGCGCGACGATGAGCACTACTACTGGCTCCTGGACATCCACCATATCATTGGTGACGGCACGTCGCTGAAGGTACTCCTGGCCGACATAGAAGCAGCCTACGAAGGCAAGGAACTGACACCAGAGGCGATAATGATGGGCGAGATGGCCCTCGAAGAAGAAGAACAGCGACAGACGGCCCGATTCGAGGAGGACAAGCAGTGGTACGCTCAGAATTTCGACTGCGGCGACTGCTTCTCCACCCTGTTGCCCGACCTGGACGGAACCGAGGATGCGGACGGGCTGGCGTCGCGGTGCATGAATGTGGACAGTGCCCGTGTGGATGCTTTCTGCCGTGAGCACGGCATCTTCAAGAGCACCTTCTTCACAGCAGCCTATAGCTTCCTGTTGGCTAAGTACAATAACGAGCACGCAGCGCTGTTCAGCACCGTCTTCAATGGTCGCAACGACCGTCGCACGGCACATACCGTCGGTATGCTTGTCAAAACAGTGCCCGTGTATGCCACATTCACCGACGAGACGACCGTGCTCGACTTCCTGAAGGCCGGACAGGAGCAGATGACGGGTTGTCGGCAGCACGAACTGTATGCGTTCACCGACGCGGTGAACGACCTCGGCCTGCAGATGGGCACCTACTTTGGCTGGCACGGCTTCGTGCTCGACAATGTAGAGGTCGGCGGCAAGCCGGTGAAATCGGAACAACTGTGCAACACCACCTTGGGAGTACCCATCTACTTGAAGGCACTGATTCAGGACGGTCATTACTTCGTGAAGGCAGAGTACAAGACCAATCTCTATTCAGAGCAGCTGGTCAACCAGTTCCTGGAATGCTACGAAAATGTGGTGGAAGGTTTCCTTGCTGAAACCCGGCTTGCGAACATCCATATTGCCAACGCATCACAAGTGGAACTGCTCGACACGTTCAACCAGACCGATGTGCCGTACGATGACACTCAGACCATCGTCTCGCTGTTCCGCCGTCAGGCCAAGGAAACCCCCGACAACATCGCCGTCGTTTACAAGGACAAGCGCTATTCTTATAAAGAGGTGGACGAACTCAGCGACCGCATCGCAGGCTGCATCGCCTCAAAAGGACTGAGGCTGGAGGATGTCGTCTCAGTACTTATCCCCCGCTGCGAGTGGATGGCCATTGCCTCATTAGGCGTGATGAAAGCCGGATGCGCTTATCAGCCGCTCGACCCCACCTATCCGAAGGAGCGCCTGAACTTCATGATGAAGGATGCCAATGCCCGCCTGCTGATAGCCGACGAGGAACTGCGCCCCGTCGTGGACGAATATCAGGGCGACGTCCTGCTGACGAAAGAATTGATGGCGTTGCCCGCCGTCAGCCAACTGCCCGAAGGCCCCAAGCCCGACAGCCTATATATCCTGCTTTACACCTCAGGCTCTACGGGTGTGCCTAAGGGCTGTCAACTGATTCACAGCAATATGGTGGCCTTCATCCATTACTATCACCGCTACTACGACCTGCAGCCTACCGACAAGGTGACAGCGTATGCCTCGTATGGCTTCGATGCCTGTATGATGGACATGTATCCTGCCCTGACCCGTGGTGCCGCGGTGTATATCATCCCCGAAGAGATGCGCCTCGACCTGATAGCCCTCAACGACTATTTTGAGCGTGAAGGCATCACCAACGCCTTCATGACCACACAGGTGGCCTATCAGTTTGCCACCACTATCGAGAACCACTCGCTGAAGCATTTCTGCACTGGTGGCGAGAAACTGGCTTCGCTCACTCCTCCGAAGGGGTACATCCTGCATAACCTCTATGGCCCCACTGAGTGTACCATCTATGAGACCGTCTATCCTGTACTTGAAAAAAAGAAGAATATCCCCATCGGAAAACCGCTCGACAACACACGCCTCTACATCGTCGATCCGCAAGGTCACAGGCTACCGATAGGAGCCGCCGGAGAACTTTGGATCAGCGGCCCTCAGGTGAGCCGTGGCTACCTGAACCGCCCTGAGAAAACGGCTGAGGTGTATATCCGCAATCCCTTTACTGACGACAAGAAATACGCTCGCGTCTATCGCACGGGCGACATCGTACGCTATCTGCCCGATGGTAACATCGAGTTTGTGGGACGCAGAGACGGGCAGGTGAAGATTCGCGGTTTCCGCATTGAACTGAAAGAGGTGGAGAGTGTCATCCGCCAGTTCTCGGGCATCAAGGATGCCACCGTGCAGGCTTTCGACGACCCTAACGGCGGCAAGTTTATCGCAGCCTACATCGTCGGCGACGAGCAGATAGACATTGAGGCGCTGAATAACTTCATCCTCGACCAGAAGCCACCCTACATGGTGCCCGCCGTGACGATGCAGATAGAAAAGATACCGCTGAACCAGAACCAGAAGGTGAACAAAAAGGCGCTGCCCAAGCCAGAAAAGAAGGCTGCCGCCATAGAGGAGTCAAACGTGCCGTTGAACATCATGGAACAGGAACTGCACGAGATGATTGCCGGCATTGTAGGCAATAGCGACTTCGGCATCACCACCGTTCTTGGCTATGCCGGTCTGACGTCTATCTCGGCCATCAAGCTGGCCGTACAGGTAAACAAACGCTATGGGGTCACACTCGACTCCAAATCGCTGGTTAAGAGCGGCAGCCTGCAGAGCATTGAGAACGAGATATGGAAGAAGGTGATGAACGGAGCCGTCGTTGCCCCCACATCAGAAGCTCACGAGAGAGAATCAGCATCGTCGGTTCCACTGAGCTACGCCCAGACGGGTGTCTACTTCGAGTGCATGAAGAATCCCACCTCGACCATCTATAACATTCCCTGTCTCCTGAGCTATCCCGATGGCACTGATGCCAACCAATTGGCACAAGCCGTCAAGCAGGTGGTGGAGGCTCATCCGGAGTTGAGCATTCACTTTACGACAATGGGAGACAAAATTGTGCAGACGATGGAAGACAGCGTACCCGTAGAGGTTCCCATAACGGAAATGACCGACGATGAGTTGTCCTCGTATAAGCAGGACTTCGTCCGTCCGTTCAACCTGCAGAAGCCGCCACTCTACCGCTTCGAGGTGGTGAAGACCGAGAACGGCACACACCTGCTGATGGATGTCCACCACCTGGTGTTCGACGGTGGTTCTGTCGATTTGTTCATCCGCCAGCTCAACAGCGTACTCGACGGTTCGCCTGTCGAGAAAGAGTGCTATACCTACCTCGATTTCGTTAGCGACCAGCAGAATGCTGAAGACGGCGATGCGTTCAGGTCTGCCCAGAAGTTCTTTGCCGAGAAACTGCAAACCTGCGAGGGTGCCAGCGAGATACCTGCCGACCTGCCCAAGACTGATCGTCAGGGCTTTATTGGCGAAGCCGTCTGCCCGACTGACCTCGACAAAGCCGCTACCTTCTGCCGAGAGCATGACATCACACCGGCACACCTGTATCTGGCTGCTGTGAGCTACGTCGTCTCGCGCTATACGAACAATCGCGAAGTATATCTCTGCACGGTGAGCAGCGGTCGCTCGAACCTGAAGATTGCCGACACGGTGGGTATGTTTGTCAACACCCTCGCCCTCGGACTCAACATCGACGACACCTCCGTCAGCGCGTTCCTGCGGCAGGCCAGCGAGACCTTCGACGAGACGCTGCGCCACGAGGACTATCCCTTCGCCCGCATCGCTTCCGACTATGGCTTCCGTCCCGCTATTGCCTACGCCTACCAGGTGGGTGTGCTGTCTGAATATACTGTCGGCGGGAAGCTTGTCGGTCAGGAAGTGCTCGAGCTGAACGTTCCGAAGTTTAAGATTAACATCAAGATAGAGTCGCGCGGCGTGGTGGTGGAGTATGACGATGCCCTCTACTCTGAGGCAGTAGGCCAGTCGCTGGCCGAAAGCATCGCTGCCGTTGCAGAGCGCATGATGGCACAACCCGAAGGTAGGGTGCGCCAGTTGTCCATCGTCAGCAAGAGCCAGGAGGAACAGCTCGCCAAAGTGAGACAGACAGCCTCAGGCGATGCTCCTTTCCGCTTCTTCCACGACTGCATCAGCCACTTTGCCCAGACGCAGCCTGAGCAGGAGGCACTGGTGGCCTGCGATGCCACCTATACCTATCAGCAGATGGACGAACTGACCAACCGTATCGCCAATGGTCTGCGCCAGCGTGGTGTGAAGGAAGGCGACCGCGTGGCCCTGTTGCTGCCGCGTACCAGCCGTCTCATCCTCTCGCTCTTCGGTGTGCTGAAGGCCGGAGCCGCCTATATCCCCTGTGACCCCGACTATCCTGCCGACCGCGTAAAACT
>CAMOWH010000073.1:0-10581 GCA_946628315.1 uncultured Prevotella sp. | reverse complement strand
CCAGTTTCGACCCCGACACCCCATTCCAGAAAATCGGAAATGCCCTGAACGACGTACAGTTCAACTTCAGGAGCAAGCGTACGATGAAGCACATGGAATACTGGTTGACAGAGAAATAAAGCAATGAGGGTGTGCCCAAATAGGCACACCCTCATTGACACTGACGGCAGGCCTTATTGGGGTATCCAGAACCAGAAGGTGGAGCCGTGGCCCTCGCCTTCGGAATCGACGCCGATGTCGCCCTGGCAGCGGTCGATGATGGCCTTGCAGATGGAGAGCCCGAGGCCCGTTCCCTGGACGTAGTCGTTGAGCTTGACAAAGCGCTCGAAGACGGCGGTCTGCTTGTCCTTGGGTATGCCGGCGCCGGTGTCCTCGCAGTAGAAGTAGAGTCCCTGTCGGCCGTGACGCTCCTGCCGGCGATAGCCCACGCGGATGTGGCCTTGACGGGTGTACTTGACGGCATTGGTGACGAAGTTGGTGAGTATCTGCTGCAAGCGGCCCTTGTCGAGCACGGCGGGACAGGTGTCGTAGGGGTTGTCCTTCTGGAAGGGTAGGGCGGCTGACTGGACGCGCTGCTCGAGAGTCATGCAGATGTCGTCGAAGACGGGTGCCAGGTCGATGCTCTCCGGCTGGATGGTCATGGACTGGCCCATGCTGGAGGCTTCCAGGATGTCGTTGATGAGTCGCAGGAGCATATCGCAGTTGGTACGGATGATGCGTATGAACTCCCGGCGGTCGTCGGGTGTGTCTACCATCTGGAGCAGGCTGCTGAAGCCGACGATGGCATTGAGGGGTGTGCGTATCTCGTGCGTCATGTTGGCGAGGAAGGCACTCTTCAGCAGTCCTGAGTCCTCGGCCCGGTCGGTCTCTTCGCGCAGCCGTTGCTGGGCTTCCATCAGGGGGGTGACGTCACGCACCAGCCCGAAGTACTCGACGAGCTGTCCTTGCCGGTCTCTGATGGGCATACCGCTTAGAACGTACCAGCAGGAGGTGTCGTTGACGGGCGTATAGTCGAAGTGGTGGATGGCGTAGAAGGGCCTGCCCTGCATCAGCACTTCCGTCAGGTTCTGCCGGGCTTCGCTGCGCTGGCTCTCATGGATGGACTGGAAATACGCTTCCATGGACTCAGTGAACTCCGGCTTGGAGAGCGTACGGGAGCAAATGATACGCTGCTGTTGGAAATCGAAATTCCAGACGAACATATTGCTCTCCTTCAGCAGGTAGTGCAGCCGTTCCTCGTAGCGGCTGATGACGGCATTGGTGTCCTGCAGCTGGCGGTCGTGCCGGCGCTGCTCCAGGTACATGTCGCGCTCGGCCGTCACGTCGCGGGCGGCCACGATATAGTAGGTCAGGTTGTCGTCGTCGTCAATGGCCGGCGTGATGGTGATTTCCACATATTTGTCAATGCCCTGCCTTGGGTAGTCCATGTGCTGACATATATGCAGCGTCTCCCGGCTGCCGGGTACGCAGATGTCCTTCAGCAGGGGATTGTCGAACAGGAGGGTGTCGCGGAAGTACTGCTCGCCCATGCCGTCGAACTCGCACAGCTCGCGCATCTTGCGGTTCACGTCTATCAGCCGTCCGTCAGCGCCATAGAACGACATTGCCATCAGGCTGGTGTCGAAAATCTTCATGTATCGCGACGCTATCTCCTCGTTGCGCTGTTCGTCGGCCACCTGGCCCGTGATGTCCTTAATGGTATTGACGATATAGCGCGGCTGGCGGCCGCTGTTCTCGACAATGGCCTGGCCGTAGAGGTATTTCCACTGCGGCTGCTCCTCGGTGCCTGCATTCCACCGCTTCTTCATCGTCCACTGGTCCGTTTCGCCCCGCTGCAACTTGTCAACCTCGGTCTGGAAATGTTCCAGGTCTTCCGGCGGCAACCGGTGGGCGAACTCATACATCGACATACCCTCCGGGGGCAGCAGCTGTCCGTAGACGTTACGGATATGGCCCGTCTGGATGTCATACTCCAGCACCGAGTAGTCGCCCATGTTCAGCGCCTGCTGCATCATGCTGTTCACCTCGCCGCTCTTCTGCACCGTCTTCTTCAGACGAATGGTGGTCAGGCGGTTCAGCAGGAACACCAGGGTGCCGACGACCAGCAGTCCGCCCAGGATGTAAAGGGTGACGGGGGAGGCGTCGTCGTGGACACGCTCGGGACGGAACCACTTGTCGTAAATCTTCTGCAGCTCGCCGGCCTGCTCAAGACGTGTGTACTGGTCGTCGATGATGTCTACCAGTGACTTGTCGTAACCGACTATGCGCAGCTCGCCGGCAGGGATGTCAATCTTGTCGAAGACAATGCTGTCCAGCCCTAACTCCCTGACCTTGCGCTTCAACGGTATCTCGCCCCAGACAAAGTAGCGGTGGCGGCCCTTGCGGATGTCCAGCAGGCCGTCATTGGCCGAATGGTACTCCATCTTGAAAGGCAGGTTCTTCATCTCATTCAGGCGCAACGTGGCATAGTCGTTCTCCTTGACCAGCAGCGTCGAGTTAGCCGGCAAGTCGGCAATGCGGAACAACGGCGGAGCATCAGCCCTGCGAGCCACACAGACATTGTAAAAGTTGACGTACTTCTGGGTCTCCACATAAGGAGAACGGTTATAGTTGGACGCCAGGGCATGTATCAGGTCGGCCTCCCTGCGCTCGAACATCTGCATGGCCACGTGCCACTCCTGCATGACAAACCGATGAGGAATGTCCAGCCGGGTGAGTATCAGGTCAAGCACGTCCTTGTTATAGCCGTCAGGCTCGCCAGACGAATTCAGGAATTCAAAAGGGCTGAAGTCCCAGTCGCAGACAATCACCAACGGACGTTCCTCGGTGAAACCATACGACTGTTTGGCAGAAACCGTAAGACTGCCAACCATTGCCAATAGGCAACAAACGATATATCGGTAGTATTTTTTCATGTCTTCAGAGTCCTCCTTTCTCTATTTTCTGACCAACTCGCTACACGTGCATGGGATGGTGACCCAGACGATGGTACCCTTGCCCTGCTCTGAGTGCACCTTGATCTTGCCCCCCATCTGACGGGCCAGTTCCAGACAGATGTTCAGTCCCAGTCCCGTGCCACGGCTGCCCGTGGTGGCAAAGCGCTCGAAGATGTGTTCCTGCTGTTCGGCAGACATGCCACAGCCGGTATCCTGGAACGTCATAATCAGGTCTTCGCCCGTATAGTCATAGCTGGCCCGTACCTGTCCGGTCTCGGTATGCTCTGCAGCGTTGGCCAGTATCTGGTCTATGATGATTCCTATGTTCTGCATATCCACATCCACCATCAGACGCTCGTAGTTGCTGTCGACCACGAACTTGACATTCGGATTCTGATGATGGAAAAACGCCGTCTGGCAACGCGACTCAAAAAGCTCGGAGAAATTGACGGTCTCCTTCTTGATGTCTATCATCTGGGCGTCCAGCCGCGAGAGGAACAGGATGTCATTAATCAGCTCCAACAGCAACGATGCATTGTCGTTGATTTCCTTGACAAACAGCGGTTCGTCGGCCTGCTCGTGCTCCATCTCAAAGAGCTCGGCAAAGCCTACCACCGAGGTCAGCGGCGTACGAATCTGGTAGCTCATGTTGCGCAGGAAGGCATTCTTGACCGTCTCCACCTCCTTGGCACGTTCAGCCTCTACGGCCAACTGTTCCTCTGTAGCCTTGAGCTCGCTCTGGTCACGACACATACCGAAGTAGCCATTCACCTGACCGCTGGCATCGTAGGTGGGTACCAGCGACAGGTAGAAGCACAACGGGAAAGAGCGTTCCGCGTCCCTATGGCGCAGAACAGTCTTGACGGAAGCCTCAACGGTGGAATGGGTACGGCTGTCCATATTCCTAAAGCCCTGTAAGGCCACACGCTTAGACTCGTCACTCACCAGTGTCAAGGCTCGCGTCGATGTCAGTGTCAGCTGTGGTTTGCCGACTTCACTGAAGATGGTCATGGTATGGGTGTCGAGCGAATAGATGACCATTCGCACACCACCGTTCTTCAGCACATAGTCGATGTTGCGGATATACTTGCTCAAATTCTCATTGGCCTGTTGCAACTGCGCAATATTCTTTTGTAACGACCTGTATGAGTCAGCCAGTTCCGTCACGTTACGGCCAGTGCCAAAGACTGACTGCAGCCGGCCTGCAGCATCACGGAGGGGCAGCATCTGCAACTCGTAGTTCATCTTCTCGCGCTTCAGCAGTCGGCTCAGCACACGTTCGTCACCAGGCCACCGTAACAGCTGAGTCACATAGGTGTACTCCATCTGCTCAATATCCTCAAAGTCACTGCCCAGCACGTCGGACAGCGAAATCTTGGCCTCCAAGATGCTGTCCAGACCGTTCGGGAATGCCCTGCGAGCCTTCTCGTTCATGTCGATGATGACACCGTCGCCGTTGTAGGCCACAATGTCAACCATTGAATTGTTGAACACCGTCTTATAGCGCAACATGGCGTCCTTGGTCTGTCGCTGGCGGAGCTTCTCTTCCGTGACGTCGCTGGTGGTGCCGATAATGTCCATCGGCTTTCCGTTCTTGTCGCGGCGAAGCACTGAGAGCGCAATGGTCAGACTGCGCAAGGCTCCCTGCGTGCCCTCCTTGGCCTGCACATCAAGAGTCAGCTCATCGACATTTTTCATCGAGATGTCTGCCAAGGCCTGCTGGATGCGGTCAAAGTCGTCCTTCAGCAAGGAGTAGAAGAAATAGTTGGGAGTCAGCAGCTCGCCTTTCTGCCGGCCATTCTCGTCGAACTCGGTAATGGTCATGGCCGCCACATGATAGACCCAGATGCGGACATGGCTCGTCTTCAGGATAAGTGCCAGACGCCTGTTGCTGGAACGCAGCGTCTTCGTCATACGGCGTTCCTTGCGCCGGTAGCCGGCATAGAACAGCAAGGAAACTAGCGTGAACAGCAACAAGGCCGCAATCACCATCCATATCCAAGACGGGATACCCGTGTCTTTCTTCTCTGGATAGAACCATTTGTTCTGTATGGGCTGCAGGCTTCCTTCTGCATTCAGTATGCTATAGACGCTGTCCATCTGATGAAGCAACCGGGGATTGTTGGACATGAACTTATACTCGCCGTGCTGGATATTGACAGGTGTCAGTTCCAATTCCTCATAGCGGAACTTACGAATCAGGAATTTCAGTGAAAGCGTGTTCCAGACAACCTGATGTCCGGGCTCGTTGTGCAGCAGGTGGACGGCCTGTTGCATATCGTTGTAGGGGACGGCATTGTTTCCCCAGCCGTGACGTATCATCAGGTGATGGCTGAAACTGCCGTCGTGTACCAGTACCTTCTGATGGGCCAAGTCCTCCACGGTCTTGACGGTCACCGGCTCACTCTTCCTATGAAGTACACTATGGGTAAATATCTGGATGACTGACTTGCCGTACAGAGCATAGTCATTGTGGAAATGAGCATCCATGCCGCACATCACGTCAGCACGTCCTGCCTTCAGGTCGTTCAGAGCCAGCGAGGTGGGACGCAGCTTGATTTGATAAGGGATGCCCAGCCGCTTGAATATCAGTTTCAACAAGTCAATGTTGTAGCCTACAGGATCGCCATTGTCATTGAGGTACGCATAGGGCCACAAGTCCCAGGAGTCTTCGTAGACAAGCGGATGCTCTTCTGTAAACTCCCTGGTGACTTCATAGCCCGGAGTTCCCCAGACAGCCACAGGCCACAAAAAGCATATAATATATAATAAGGTATTCTTCATGTTGCCATCACATTTATTCTTCTATCACTTGAACGGGTATTCTGAACCAGAAAGTGGACCCCTTCTCTACTTCACTCTCGACTCCGATTTCTCCGCCACACTTCTCGACAATGGTCTTACAGATAGCCAATCCCAGTCCCGTACCCTGGACGTAGTCGTTCAGTTTGACAAAGCGTTCAAAGACTGCCGCCTGTTTTTCCTTGGGAATACCGGAACCGGTGTCCTCGCAATAGACGTAGAGGGTGGAGGGTGTCTCCAAGCGATAACCCACGCGGATATGTCCCTGACGGGTGTACTTCACCGCATTGGTGACGAAGTTGGTAATCACCTGCTGGATGCGTCCGTTGTCAATGTTTATCAGGAGCGACGGCAGGGGGTTGTCCTTCTGGAACTCTACGCCTGGCTCTTGCACACGCTGCTGAAGCGACTGGCAGATGTCGTCAAACTCACGGGAGAAGTCTACCTTGGCAGGTACCAGCTGCATGGCGTTGGCATCAAAGGTGGAGAGCACCAAGATGTCGTTGATGAGACGGAGCAACATGTCGCAGTTGTTATGGATAACCCGAATCATCTCACGCTTGTCGCCTGGCGACTCGACAGTCTGCAACAGGTCCGAGAATCCCACGATGGCATTGAGTGGTGTGCGGATTTCGTGCGTCATATTGGCCAGGAACACGGACTTCAGACGGCCTGAATCGTTAGCCCGATCCGTCTCCTGTTTCAGTTGCTCTTGCTTGGCCATCAGACTGTCAATATTACGCCATACACCAAAGCTTCCAACCAACCGGCCCTGGTCGTCAAACTCAGGAATGCTGTTGATCTGCACCCATTGCGGAGTGGCCTTCCTGCCAGTAACGATAGGATGACACTGGCCTATATAGAACAAAGGATGGTCGAAGGCTTTGGCAGGATCAGACAGCGCCTTGACAAACTCTGCCTCCTGGTCGACGAAAATCTGGGGCAGCTGTTGCAGGGTGAAGGTTTTGGTGATGGTGCTCAGGCCACTTAAAAACTCGATTACGTTGCGTTCGAGTGACATACGCCAAGCCTGCATCTCACATGCTTCCATCATGAAGTTCAACTCCTCCTCGTAGGCTCTGATTTTCTCGTTAGCACGCTGTATCTGCACATCGTTGAGCTTGGCCTGCAAGTACATCTCACGCTCCTGGGTAACGTTACGGGTGGCAATGGCCAGATAGACAATCTTTCCCTCGTCATTGCGAATGGGGTGCAGGCGGGTTTCCAAGTAGTCGTGCAGGTCGCGCTCAGGCACGATGCTCTGATGACATATCCAGAGTTCCTCCAGGTTGTCCTTGTTGCAACACTCGCGGAAGGGCGACTGGTCGAACAGATTGGTGTGCGAGAAGAACTCGTCAAAGTCTTCCTTATCGAAATGACAGATGTCGCGCATCATCTTGTTAGCATCCAGCAACCAGCCGTCAGGGGTGTAGAAAGACAGTCCGATGATAGAGTTTTCAAAGATGAGCTTGTACTTATTGGTCAACCGCTGTTCCTCTTCTTCCTGCTGTTGCTGGCGGGTCTCGTCCTTCAAGGTGCTGATGATGTTGACTACACGCTTGGTGTTATTCTGAAATTCCGGCACGCTGACGTTGTGCATATAGCCCCATTGAGGATGACGGCCTGTAAAGTCAAAATTCCAGCGATAATAGAACTCAGCGCGCTTCAGTCCGCCATTGATAATCTGATGGAACCATTCGAGCGTTTCTTCCAAATCGTCCGGATGGACATGGCTTTTCCATTCGTCAATAGTGACTCCCTCTTCAGGGAACATATTGCCATAGAGCCGATAGATGTAACGAGTGCGCAAGTCGTAGCGTACAACATCGTTCTCACTTGTCTCTACAGCTTTCTGCATCATTGCCGTGGCACTGGCAGTCTTGGCCATTCGCTGCTGGACGCGCCGAAGTATCATGCGGTTGGAAACCAACACGACAAAGAATAACGTAACGACCACAACCAGAATCATCAGCGGCAGGAACTGAGGAGTGCTCAATGAGGCGAGGGCATATATGGAATAATAGGGTATCATCATAGGAGTGTTGCTTTATAAAATCAGATTTCACGTTTCATCTCAATACTCTTGGCTTCACAGGGGACGGTGACCCAGAAGGTGGTGCCCTTGCCCACCTCTGACTGTATCTCAATGTTGCCTCCCATCTGCACAACCAGTTGTTGCACAATAGCCAAGTCGAGACCTGTCCCACAGAGGTGATTCTCCTCGTCGCGGGCAAACCGTTCGAAGACGTGCGGCAGAATCTTCTGGTCCACACCTTTTCCTGTATCTTCTATACTGATGGTCAGCTCGCCGTGGCGATATTCATACTTGGCACGTATGAAGCCCTCTTGGGTATAGTTGACGGCATTCATACAGAGTTTCTCTATCACCTTGCCAAGATGCTCCAAATCGATGTTAACCACCAGATGTTCGTAAGGATTCTCCACGATGGTCTTCACGTTCGGAGATACACCACTCCAGCCCATCTGACAATGGCTGTCAAAGATGAGGGCAAAGTCTATGTCGTATCTGTTGTACTCCTCCATATTGGCATCCAGACGCGACAAGAACAGAATGTCGTTGACGAGTTCGAGCAGAGAATTGGAGTTGCGCTTGATTTCCTCCACGAAGATGGCCTCATCAGCCGGATCGTGCTCGGCTTCGAACAGTTCGGCAAAACCTACTACCGTGTTCAGCGGGGTACGAATCTCATAGCTCATATTGGTCAGGAACGACTGCTTGAGCAGTTCCGTCTCCTGGGCTTTTTTTGTTTCAACAGCCAGCCGTCGCTCCGTCTCCACCATATCGGTCATATTACGGCACAGGCCGAAATAGCGCACCACACGTCCCTCGCTGTTCTTCAGCGGCACCAGGTTGAACATCATCCATATCTGCCGGCCTTTCTTGTCGCGGATCTCGGTCTCTATGGTTTCCTGAATGAGATAGCTTGTCCGATGGTCCATACGATTCAGCATACTGGACACCGTCCTACGGAAACGAGGTGTTGCCAGACGGATGCAACGAAGCTGGGACAATTTCAACTGCCCGGCATTGACGTCATCAGAGACTTCAAGCGTATAGGAGTCCGGGAAGTAGTTTATCAGTCGTACATCGCTTACACGGAGGGCATAATTGATGTTGTTGATATAGTTCTGTATGTTTTTATTGGCCTGGCGCAATCGTTGGGCACCTTCCTGCTGTCGATGATATGAATTAACCATTTCCGTCACATTGCGCCCTGCCATATAGATGCCTTCCAACCGGCCCTGCTCATCACGGATAGGATTGATAGTCGATTCATAATACATTTTACCCTCCAAGCCCAGGACCTTGGTCTGGTAGCGCTCATCCTTAAAGTCCTTGAAGTCTATAACAGCTGTAGCACGAGTATCCCTCAGATGCGCAAAATCGACGTCATTGAAGAACGGATTGTCCTTCAGCAGAAGTCTTTTTTGCAACATCAATTCCCGATTGGCAATTTTAAATGTACGACAGGCTTTGTCGTTGATTTCGCGCAAGACGCCGTCGGCATCATAGTAGATCATATCCACAAGCGAAGAATTGAACACGGTATGATAGCGCATCAGCAACTCGGCCACCTTCTGTTTCTTCTCCTCTACGTCTGTCACATCGTGCTGCACGCCCAACAGACTTTTCACCTTGCCTTTGGCATCCTTTTCAGCGATGGAAAGCTTGATTTCGTAGTAGCTCTGCTTTCCACGTTTCTTAGGATTGCTTCTCAGTGTCACAGAAGACGAAATGCTACGGCCTTCGCAAATGTCAAACACCTCCTTACGCATGTGCTCAAAGTCGTCCAAAGAGTAGAACTCAGAGAACTCTACTGGATTGTATTCCTTTTCGTACTCGCCCGTCTCTGACAGCAGGATATAATGACGGCTGGGAACATCGTAAAGCCACAGGCGAAGATTACCCGTCTGCAGCACCAATGCCAGACGTCCGTTCATGCTCTGGCTCTTGAGTTTGGCATCTTGTTCCTTTAAAACATATATTCTATTATAGAATAGCAAAACAAAGACACTGATCAGGAAAGCCGCCATCAGATACACTACGATGTGGTCAGGATTAAAGGCTTGCCTCACTGCATCTGTCTGCGCTGACAGGAATATATTCAAATCCATATATATAGGTTTCGTTGTTGGATGAATCGTATATTATGGGTACAAAGTTAGGAAAAAATAAGTCATCTTCCAAATTTTTCTTGATTTTATTTTGTTTTTTACGCACTTATTCGTACCTTTGGCGGAAGAAAAATCAAATAACGAAAGATATGATTGACGTAAAAGAAACATTATCCGCAGCTGAGGAGCGCATGGAAATGGCTGCCATGTACCTCGAAGAAGAGCTGAACAGAGTCCGTGCAGGACGTGCCAACGTAGCCATTCTGAGTGGTGTCAGAGTAGAGTCCTACGGACAGAAAGTTCCTCTGAACCAAGTGGCTAACATCTCAACTCCCGATGCCCGTACCATCGCCATCAAGCCTTGGGACAAGAAACAGATTCGTGACATTGAGAAGGCCATCATGGACAGCGACGTAGGCATTACGCCAGAGAACAACGGCGAAATTATCCGTCTGGGCATTCCCCAGCCTACCGAGGAGCGTCGTCGCGACCTGGTGAAGCAGTGCAACAAGATTGCCGAGAAGGCCAAGGTGGAGGTGCGCAATGTGCGTGCCGACGTCAAGGACAAACTGAAGAAGGCCATCAAGGACGGACTCTCCGAGGACAACGAGAAGGATGCCGAACTGGAGCTGCAGAAACTGCACGACAAGTACATCAAGAAACTTGACAACCTGATGGAGGCCAAGAACAAGGAAATCATGACAGT
>CAMOWH010000072.1:0-10951 GCA_946628315.1 uncultured Prevotella sp. | reverse complement strand
AGTACGGCATCCACTCGGCCCTGAAGATTTACTCGGGCGGTCTGGGTATGCTGGCCGGTGACTATGTGAAGGAGGCCAGCGACTCCAACGTCGATATGTGCGCCGTGGGTTTCCTCTATCGTTTCGGCTACTTCACCCAGAGCCTGACAGTGGACGGCCAGCAGGTGGCTAACTACGAGTCGCAGGACTTTAACTCACTGCCCATTGAGCGCCAGTTGGACAAGGACGGCAACCCGATGTTCATTGAGGTTCCCTTCATGAACTATCATGTCTATGCATCTGTATGGCGTGTCAACGTAGGTCGTGTGAAGCTCTATCTGCTGGATACTGACAACGAGAAGAACTCAGACTTCGACAAGCCCGTCACGCATACCCTGTACGGCGGTGACTGGGAGAACCGTCTGAAGCAGGAGATCCTGCTCGGCATCGGCGGTATGCTGCTGCTGAAGAAGCTGGGCATCAAGAAGGACATCTACCACTGCAACGAGGGTCATGCTGCGCTCTGCAACCTGCAGCGCCTGTGCGACTATATCGAGGAGGACCATCTGACGTTCAACCAGGCTATGGAGCTGGTTCGTGCCTCGTCGCTCTATACCGTCCACACGCCCGTGCCCGCCGGCCACGACTACTTCGACGAGGGCCTGTTCGGCAAGTACATGGGTGGCTATCCCCAGAGACTTGGCATTTCTTGGGACGAGTTCATCGGCATGGGCCGTACCAATCCTGACGACCACTCGGAACGGTTCTGTATGTCAACCTTTGCCTGCAACACCTGCCAGGAGGTCAACGGCGTGTCGATGCTGCACGGATGGGTGTCGCAGAAGATGTTTGCGCCCATCTGGAACGGCTACTATCCCGAGGAGAACCACGTGGGCTACGTCACCAACGGCGTTCACTTCCCCACTTGGGTGGCTACGGGCTGGCTGACGAATATCTATGAGAAATACCTCGACAAGGATTTGCTGGCTGACCAGTCGAATGAGGAGCGATGGAAGGGTATCTACGACTGTCCTGATGAAGAACTGTGGAAGTCTCGTCTGGTGATGAAGAAGAACTTGTTCTACTATATTGAGAAACAGTTCCGTTCCACATGGCTCAAAAGCCAGAACGACCCCTCGCGTATTACGAAACTGGCCGAACGCCTCAACCCCAATGCGCTGGTCATCGGCTTCTGTCGCCGCTTCGCTACCTACAAGCGTGCACACCTGCTGTTTACCGACCTTGACCGTCTGAGCCGTATTGTCAATAATCCAGAGCGTCCTGTAGTATTCCTCTTCGCAGGAAAGGCTCACCCCGCAGACGGTGCCGGACAGGGACTCATCAAGAAGATTTTCGAAATTTCGCAGCGAGACGAATTCCAGGGAAAGGTGGTCTTCGTCGAGGACTACGACTTCCTGCTGGCTCGTCGCCTTGTCTCTGGTGTCGACATCTGGATGAACACCCCGACACGTCCGCTGGAGGCCAGTGGTACGTCAGGCGAGAAGGCCGAGATGAACGGTGTGGTCAACCTCAGCGTGAAGGACGGCTGGTGGCTGGAAGGCTATCGCGAGGGTGCCGGATGGGCGCTGACCGAGAAGCGCACCTACCAGAATCAGGATTATCAGGACCGTCTGGATGCAGCTACCATCTACTCGCTGCTTGAGAACGAGATTGTGCCCCTGTACTACAACAAGGACAAGAAGGGCATCTCCAAAGGTTGGTGTAAGGTCATTAAGAACTCTATCGCCCAGATTGCCCCGCACTACACGATGAAGCGCCAGCTGGACGACTACTATAGCAAGTTCTACGAGAAGGAGGCCAAGCGCTTCAGGGAAATCTCGAAGAACGACAACCGTCTGGCCAAGGAGATAGCCCTGTGGAAGGAGGCTGTGGCCGAGCGCTGGGATAGCATCAGTGTGGTTAACTGTGAGTGGGACTTCCCCATAACGGGTGGTGTGGCCAATGAGGAGTACCATCTGAAATATGTCATCAACGAGCAGGGACTGGACGATGCTGTCGGGTTGGAGAAAGTCAACATCTATATAGACAAGAACGGTGAAGAGCGTGTCTATAATGTAGAACCGCTGGAGGTGACTGGCAAGGAAGGTAATAACTACACCTTCGAGGCAACGCTGTATCCCCAGCGCTTCGGCGTGTACAAGTCGGCTGTCCGTATGTATCCGAAGAACAAGAACCTGCCTCACCGTCAGGACTTCTGCTACGTGAAGTGGCTGGAACTGCCTGACTTGAGATAGAAAAAGCTGTCAGTTCTTCTCGGTCATGTACTTCCAGTATCGGCGAGGCATGTCGTTGAGTTGCTTGCGAGGATTCATGCGCTCGCGGATGCAGATGGCCTTGAAGTAAGTGCGCCACAGGTCCTGGAATAGTTGGTCGTTGTCACTCAGCACATCAGCATTCAGTTTGCCGTTATCCAGCGAGAAGGGTATTTGTGACTCGTCTTCAAAGGTGATACGGGTGAGGACGTTTCCATCATAGTAGTAGCCATAGTGTCGCCCCGCATCATAGATCAGCCAGGGTTGGTCGTTAAAACGGTCCTGGAAGTGGTCTGTGATGAGGGGCAATACATTGTTGTCGGGTGACACGACGCCCAGATACGTCCCGTCCTTGGCTTTCTGGAAGCGGATGAATTGCTTCATGCGCAATTGCTCGTGGGCCACACGTCGTGCTGTGTTGGTGACATAAAGCACGTCGGGGTCGGAAAAATTGCGTTCAATGCTGGATTGTTTGCAGCCAGTCTGCTGGAACACCTTATATATATAATGGAACAGGGGAGTGCTCAGCTCTTTCTCCTCAGACAGCCAGCTGACGCTGATGAGCCGCATAGCTTCGCGCGACATACGCTTCTCCATGCCTTTCCACACCCTGGCGGCTTTCTCTTCGGTAGTGACGACCTGCCACACCTCGTCACAGAAGAGGGGCAGCTGTTCCCCGTTGCCTATCAGTATGTCCGGCTGCTGATGGCGGAAGTAGGCATCAAAGACGGCACTTAGTACACCGTCTAATGTATGGTCAAAGGTATAGACGAGCATTTTCTTATTCGGAATCTTTGAAGTCTAAGGTCAGTTGCTGCTCTTGGGCGGCACGCCGTTGTTGTGACTTGCTGACGAGCAGTGGACGCAGCCGCTCGGGATGCAGTTCGTTGATGCCCACGATGGGTTGTGAGAAGGCGGAGGTCAGCTCGCCACAGGTAATGAAGTACTTGGCCTTTTTCATCACCACACCCATCTTCTTCAGGTGGTAGGAGGTGATGCGGTTGAAGCGGCGTGAGTTGACGATGAGCCAGGCAGACTTGGTGCCGATGCCCGGTACACGGAGGATGCGCTCGTAGTCATCGCGGTTGATGTCAACGGGGAAGTATTCCGGATGCCGCAGGGCCCAGCCCAGTTTGGGGTCGATGTCTAGATCCAGATGGCTGTGGGCATCATCTACAATCTCGTCCACATTGAAATGGTAGAAACGCAGGAGCCAGTCGGCCTGATAGAGCCGGTTCTCGCGCACCAGCGGGGGCTGCTTCAAAATGGGTAGGCGCTTGTCGTAGGTGTTGACGCTGATGTAGCCCGAGTAGTAGACACGGCGCATAGACGGCTGCTGGTAGAGCGAGGATGACATCTGGAGAATGTCTTGGTCGGTCTCGCCCGTAGCACCGACAATCATCTGTGTAGACTGTCCGGCAGGCACAAAGCGAGGGGCGTGACGAAACTTCTTGCGCTCCTCTTTGTTCTCCAGTACTCCCGTTTGGATGAGCCGCATGGGTTGGAATACGCTTTGGTGGTCTTTTTCAGGAGCCAGTGCCTTCAGGGACTCTTCTTTGGGAATCTCTATGTTGACACTCATACGGTCAGCCCAGCGACCGGCTTCGTTGAGCAACTCCTGAGAGGCTCCGGGGATGGCTTTCAGGTGGATGTAGCCATTGAAGCGGTGGACGGTGCGCAGGTCGCGAACGATGGCAGTCAGACGCTCCATCGTGTAGTCGGGATTGCGCACGACACCACTCGACAGGAACAGCCCCTCGATGTAGTTGCGCCGATAGAACTCCATCGTGATTTCCTCCAGTTCGCTGACGGATAGTGTGGCACGCTGAATGTCGTTGGATCGCCGGTTGATGCAGTAGGCGCAGTCGTACATACAGTGGTTGGTGAGCATGATTTTCAGCAGTGAGATGCAGCGCCCGTCGTCGGCAAACGAGTGACAGATGCCTACGCCGCCAACGGTGTTGCCCACCATGCCCTGCTTGCCGCTGCGCACGGTGCCGCTGGACGAGCACGAGACATCGTACTTCGCCGACTCTGTCAGCACACGCAGCTTCTCCATTGTCTTTTCTGTCAACATAGGTGCAAAGGTACAACAAAGGTGTACTAAAAGTCGGGTCACCCCGAATGTTTTAACTTTATTTAAAATGAAAAACCCCTGCTAGAGAAATCTCTGAGACAGGGGTTCATAATGAAAGGAGGAAAGTGGTACCTCCAGGAATCGAACCGGGGACACACGGATTTTCAGTCCGATGCTCTACCAACTGAGCTAAGGCACCATCATTAAGTTTCACTAAGGCAATCCTCTTGATTGCGGGTGCAAAGGTACGAAGAAAAAATGAATCGGCCAAACTTTTGGCCGATTATTTTGCAAAAAAGTTATTTAAGGTGTACCCAGCCTTGCGCTTTGAGCTCAAATTCCTGGTCGTCGCGCGTCACCAGCACCTGTCCCAGACTCTCTTTCGTAATGTGTCCAATCAGCTTGACGTCCTCCATTTCCTGTATCTTCTCGTGGTCGCCGATGGGCACGGTGAACAGCAATTCGTAGTCCTCGCCGCCATTGAGGGCACAGGTTGTGACGTTCATGTTCAGTTCCTCAGCCATCACGGCAGTCTGGTAGTCGATGGGAATCTGCTTCTCGAAGATGCGGCAGCCGACATGACTCTGCTTGCAGATGTGCATCAGTTCACTTGACAGACCGTCGGAGATGTCCATCATTGCCGTAGGGTGGATGCCGGCTTCGCGCAGTTTCTGAATGATGTCGCCTCGGGCTTCGGTCTTCAGCTGGCGTTGCAACAGATACTCCTTGCCGGCGAAGTCGGGCTGGAAATCCTGTAACTTTGAACTTTGCTCCTTGAACTTAGCACTTTTCGATTCGTACGTGCCGTCTTCCTTGGCGGCGGCTATCTGTTTGTTCAGGTCGTCCAACTGTCCGTAATAAACGGCTTTCTCGCGTTCCAGCAGTTGAAGTCCCATGTAGGCAGCTCCCAGGTCGCCGCTGACACAAATGAGGTCTGTCTCCTTGGCCCCATTGCGGTAGACGATGTCTTCCTTGCGGGCTTCCCCGATGCAAGTGATGCTGATAGCCAGCCCTGTGTAGCTGCTGGTGGTGTCGCCACCCACGATGTCTACGCCCCACTTGTCACAGGCCAGACGCAGTCCTGAGTAGAACAGCTCCATATCCTCTACGGTGAAACGCTTGCTGAGTGCCATTGAAACCGTCAGTTGGCGGGGAGTGCCGTTCATGGCAAAGATGTCACTGATGTTGACCATGGCCGACTTGTAGCCTAAGTGCTGCAAGTCGATGTAGGTCAAGTCGAAGTGGACGCCCTCCATTAACATGTCGGTAGTGACGAGCACTTCGCTGTCGGGATAGTGAAGTACGGCGCAGTCGTCGCCTACGCCGTACTTGGTAGATGTGTTTTGGGGCTTGATGTCCTTAGTCAGACGGTCTATCAAGCCGAATTCTCCTATTTTTTGGATTTCCATGCTTCTGTGGGATGGTCTGTGTTAAATTGTTCTATATTAGCGGAATAGATACTTTCTGAACGGATAATCATCTGGCGCATAATCTCGGTCATAAACGGCTGTGCCTTGTTGGCTGCTTCCTGCACTTCTTCGTGGCTGACCTCTACTGGAGTGTCAAAGCCCCCCAGGTCGGTAATGACTGATATGCCAAAGGTGCGGATGCCGCAATGGTGGGCAACAATGACTTCCGGTACGGTTGACATACCTACGGCGTCGCCACCCATCATGCGGTACATCTTGTATTCTGCCGGAGTCTCGAAGGTCGGTCCCTGCACGCCTACATAGACACCATAGGTGATGCGTATCTTCTCCTCTTTCGCAATGGTTGTGGCTTCCTTGATGAGGCTGCGGTCATAGGTCTCGTGCATATCGGGGAAGCGAGGACCCGTGGGGAAGTTCTTTCCGCGCAACGGATGTTCGGGGAACAAGTTGATGTGGTCGGTGATAATCATCAGGTCGCCAATTTTGAAGGCAGGGTTCATGCCTCCTGCTGCATTCGATACGAAAAGGGTCTTGATGCCCAGCTCATACATCACGCGGACGGGGAATGTCACCTCCTTCATGGAGTAGCCCTCGTAGTAGTGGAAACGTCCCTGCATGGCAAGAATGTCAACACCGCCCAGCTTACCGAAGATGAGCTTGCCGGAGTGGCCTTCTACCGTAGATACGGGGAAGTTGGGTATCTCACTATACGGAAATTCCGTCTTATCTGTTATCTCGGAAGCTAATTGTCCGAGGCCTGTCCCCAGAATGATTGCTGTCTTGGGACTTGATGTCATCCTTTCTTTTAGCCAGGATGCTGTTTCTTGAATTTTTGCGTACATAGCCGATAATGTATTTGTTGAACGTTTCTTCCTGCTCCAGCATGAACTCGATACGGACTGGTATCACAAAGGTATGCTGACGCACCTCATCGCTGAATCCTTCAACGGTCTGCATACGGGTGGCATCCTTCTCGGTTGTGATGATGCATTTGGGACCCTGCATGGATGCAAAGGTGTCGTTGATGCGTGTGATATCTTTCTTGTTGAACTGATGATGGTCGTTGAATGTCAGCGGTGTCAGATGGGTCAGCGGCGAGAGGTCGTGCTCCAGCTGCTCTGGTGAGGCAATACCCGTGAGCAACAGTACGTTCCGGTCCTTCAGCTGCGACAGCGTCAAATTCTGCTTGTTGTCGGTGAAGACAGGTCTTAGTTCGTCGTACACCAGGGTGGTGAAGAACAGTTGCTGGTAGGGATAGAGGCTCATGGCCTTGGTGATGACGCGGAACTCCATCGGTCTTAAGTCCTTCGGACACTTGGTGACGATGACGATGTCCGCACGGTCCTTGCCGTTCATAGGCTCGCGTAACCTGCCTGCCGGCAATAGCTTGTCGTAGATGATAAGCCGGTGATAGTCTACCAGCAGGATGTTGATGCCGGGCTTGACATATCTGTGCTGGAAGGCATCGTCCAGAAGTACCACGTCCAACTGTTTGTTCTGTTCCGTCAGCTGTTCGATGCCGTGGCAGCGGTCTTTGTCAACAGCTACTATGATGTCAGCGAACTTCTGCTTCATCTGGTAGGGCTCGTCGCCAATCTCCGGCATCGTGGTGTGAGTGTTGGCAATGAGGAAACCCTTGGTCTTTCGTTTGTATCCTCGGCTGAGGATGGCCACGTTGAAATAGTTCTTGAGTAGGCGGGCCAGATATTCTGTGTGAGGTGTCTTGCCTGTTCCTCCTACGGTGATGTTGCCAACGGAGATGACAGGAACAGCGAAGGAACGAGACTTCAGGGCACCCATCTCGAACAGGAGGTTCCTGAACTTGACGCCGATGCCGTAAAACCAGCTCAATGGCAACAGCCACTTGTTGATTTTGATGAAGTCGCCTTCCATGCTCTTTTCCCCTCTTTCTTTATTTTATAATAAGGTAATAGGGCAGACGTGCCTGGATGGCATTCTGATGGCGGATGTTCTTGACATAGGTGAACGGCTCGTAGTATTCACCCAAAGCTGTGCGCAGGTGGCTGTCAAGATAGCTTCCCTTGTCGTCCTGATTCATCAGAGATTCGAACCAGTTTGAAGGCTCCGGATAGCTGGTGGCATGATACTCACTGAGTTTAGCCAGTTTGGCGGCCTTCTCTATGGCTTTGTCCAGACTTCCAATCTCGTCGACCAACTTGATTTTTACGGCGTCGTTGGCCAGCCATACACGACCCTGGGCTATTTCTTCGATGGCCTCGACAGATTGCTTGCGGCCGTCTGCCACGCGTTTGCGGAACAGTTTGTAGCCTCGGTCGATATACTGTTCCAGCAGTGCCATTTCCTCAGCGTTGAAAGGACGAGAGGCCGTGCCAAAGGCTGCGTGTTTGTTGGTCTTGACCTCGTCGAACTTGATACCCAGCTTCTCAGTCAACAGACCACTGATGTCGGGGAACATACCGAAGATGCCAATGCTACCCGTGATGGTGGTAGGCTCGGCAATGATGTAGTTGGCCGGACAGCTGATGTAGTAGCCGCCAGAAGCAGCATAGCCACCCATGGAAACCACGACAGGCTTCTTGGCCTTCAGATTCATCATGGCGTGCCAAATCTGCTCAGAGGCGTAGGCAGAACCGCCGGGAGAATTGACACGCAGTACGACAGCCTTGACGTCGTCGTCCTCGGCCAGTTTCTCCAAGTCCTTGCACACCTCGGTAGCCACAATGCTGTGTTCCTGATTGGTCACGTCACCCGTATTGGAGTCGACAATATCGCCATAGGCATAGTAGACGGCCACCTGGTCACCCTCCTTCTTCTCGCCCTTGACATTCTCCATGTCTTTCAGTGTCAGCTGGTGGATGTCCTCGTCAGCGTCTATCTTGAGCATCTTCTTGATTTCGCCTTTCACCTCGTTGGTATACAGCAATTTGTCTACCAACTTCATCTTGACGTAGTCTTCCGGCTTGGACATGGCAATGAAACGGTCGGCATAGGCATTCAGCGAGTCAACGGCAATCTTACGGCTCTCGGCCACCTCCTTCAGCATCACCTGCCAGACGCCGTTCATGTAGGCTGTCACCTGCTCGCGGTTGGGCTCGCTCATGCCGTCGGCTGTCAGCATCTCAGGGGCACTCTTGTACTTGCCGACCTTGCACAACTGCACCTTGATGCCCAGCTTTGCCAGCAGGTCCTTGACAAAGTAGGGCGTAGCACCCAGTCCGTGCCAGTCGACCATTCCCTGCGGATTCAGGAAAATCTTGTCGGCCACGCTACATATATAATAGGAGGACTGCTCGTACGAATCGGCATAGGCCACAATCCACTTTCCTGACTTCTTGAAATCAATCAGCGCTTCGCGGATGGCATGGGACGATGCTGGCGAGTCAGAACTGAAGAGACCGGCCTCCACGTAGATGCCTTTGATGTCTTCGTTCTCCTTGGCTTTGCGAATAGAGGAGATGATATTGTCCAGTCCTACATTCTCGCTGACCTGACCAGTCAGCATACTGAGTGGATTCTCTTCAGCACGCTCGTCCAGCAGCCCGGAGAGTTGCAGGGTGAATACCGAATTTTCCTCCACCTTTGTACTGCTTGCACTGGAAGCTGCAATTCCTACCATCGAGATGGTTGCCAGAATACCCATAATCACTGTCAGCAGAATGATGCCCGTGACAGTGGCCAATACATACTTTAGAAAGTCTTTCATAACATTGCTTGTTTATAACTGAATTTTGTGTAAAGTTACTTTTAACCCTCCAGTGGAGCCGTCTTGAGTTCCTCTAATGCCCGGCACAGCTGGTCGGGACAGGACGTCCCCTTCGTTCCGCAGCGGATGCCGTTCAGGCGCGGGATGACGTCGTCGATGCGCTGTCCCTTGACCAATTGGCTGATGCCTTGCAGGTTTCCGTTGCAACCTCCCAGAAAGAATACTTGCTGGATGATGTCGTTCTCGTCGGCAGTCACGTCAATCATTTTTGAGCATGTGCCGTGGGTTGTGTACATAATGTGTTTCGTCTTCATGCTGCAAAGATAAGTATTTTTCTTCTTTCTTCCAAATTCTGAGTCTGCCAAAGTGTCAGTTTGGCAGATTTGGCACGCTTTTCGCAAGGATAAAGGCAGAAAATGTTGAATTCTAATTAAAAAATTTAAGTATTATGAACATTAAACCATTAGGAGACCGCGTGCTGGTAGTGCCCGCACCGGCAGAAGAGAAAATCGGTGGAATCATCATTCCTGACACCGCAAAAGAGAAACCCCTTCACGGAACCATCAAGGCCGTAGGCCAGGGTACCAAGGACGAAGAGATGGTACTGAAGGCTGGCGACGAAGTGTTGTATGGCAAGTACAGCGGCACAGAGCTGGAGTTTGAAGGAGAGAAGTATCTGATGATGCGTCAGTCTGACGTTCTCGCAGTGATTGAAAAGTAAGTATTAAAACATCGAAGTTTCGAAACCTTGAAGCCTCGAAAACAACAAAAAACAAAAAAGCATTATGGCAAAAGATATTAAATTCAATATTGAAGCTCGCGACCTGTTGAAGAACGGTGTCGATCAATTGGCTAACGCAGTAAAGGTAACGCTGGGTCCGAAGGGCCGCAACGTAGTGATTGAGAAGAAGTTCGGTGCTCCGCAGATTACCAAGGACGGTGTGACCGTTGCCAAGGAAATCGAGCTGGAGGACAAGTTCGAGAATACCGGTGCCCAGCTCGTGAAGAGCGTGGCCTCTAAGACGGGCGACGACGCCGGTGACGGAACGACCACCGCCACCATCCTGACACAGGCCATCGTGACCGAGGGTCTGAAGAATGTCACCGCCGGTGCCAACCCCATGGACCTGAAGCGTGGTATCGACAAGGCTGTCAAGGCTGTTGTTGACCACATCAAGAGCACTGCCGAGAAGGTGGACGACAACTACGACAAGATTGAGCAGGTGGCTACTGTCAGTGCCAACAACGACGAGGAGATTGGTAAGCTGCTGGCTGACGCTATGCGTAAGGTGTCCAAGGATGGTGTCATCACCATCGAGGAGTCAAAGAGCCGCGACACCCACATCGGTGTGGTCGAGGGTATGCAGTTCGACCGTGGCTACCTCTCTGGCTACTTCGTCACTGATTCAGAGAAGATGGAGTGTGTGATGGAGAATCCGTACATCCTCATCTACGATAAGAAGATCAGCAACATCAAGGACTTCCTGCCCATCCTGCAGCCTGCTGC
>CAMOWH010000071.1:0-11203 GCA_946628315.1 uncultured Prevotella sp. | reverse complement strand
GGCATCGGCACGATTGGTATCGTGGATGCCGACGTCGTAGACCTGAGCAACCTTCAGCGCCAGGTGATCCACTTCACGAAGGACGTAGGCGTGCCGAAGGTGAAGAGTGCTGAGGAGAAGATCAAGGCCATCAACCCTGACGTGAAGGTGGAGACCTACAACACGTTCCTCGACTCGTCGAACGCGCTCGACATCATCAAGGAGTATGACTTCATCGTCGACGGGACGGACAACTTCCCCGTGAAGTTCCTCATCAACGATGCCTGCGTAATGGCAGGCAAGCCCTTCTCGCATGGCGGCATCCTGCGCTTCAACGGCCAGACGTTCACCCATCTGCCAGGCACGGCCTGCTACCGCTGCATGTTCAAGGAACCGCCTCCCGTAGGAGCCGTACCCACCTGTTCGCAGGCTGGGGTACTGGGGGCCATCGCCGGAATGCTGGGCACCATCCAGGCCGCCGAGACACTGAAGTACTTTACGGGTATCGGCGAGTTACTGACTAACCGTCTGCTCACCTTCGATGCCAAGACCATGCAGTTCCGCACGGTTCCCGTGAAGCATCGTGACTCGTGCACCATCTGTGGCACGAGCCCCACCATCGATCATCTGACAGACTACGAACAGGCCGCCTGCGACTTAAAGCATTGAACGATAATTATGCATTATTAATTATGCATTGAAAAATGAAGATACCACAAGAAATCATAGATGAATTAATCAGCCAGGCCCGGCAGGACGCACCCAACGAGACGTGCGGCTACCTGCTGGGCACCAGCGGACCCGCCGGAGACGTCGTCACCGAGAACTACAGGATGGAAAACATCGACCACTCACCGGAGCACTTCACCTTTGCACCCAAGGACCAGTTTGCAGCCCTGCGCTATGCCCGCAGCAAGGGCCTGCAGATTCTCGCAAACTGGCACAGCCATCCCGCCTCCCCCTCGCGTCCCTCGCAGGAAGACCTCCGTCTGGCCGTCGACCCCCACATCCGCTATGCCATCCTCTCCCTCCACGAAGGCGTCCATCTCAATTCCTTCAAGATACAGCACGGTGAGGTCGTAGACAAAGAGGTTCATCAGGAATAGCCCCCCGACAATCAGTCTTGGAAATAGACTTTCTTGACACGGTTGCTGATACTTGTCAGCACTTCGTAGGGAATGGTCTGCAGGGCTTCGCTCAGCACGGTGACGGGCAGATGTTCACCGAATATCTCCACACTGTCGCCCTCCTTACAGGGAATACCGGTCACGTCTATCATGGCTACATCCATACAGATATTGCCCACATAGGGGGCCCGCTGTCCGTTGACCAAACAGTAGCAGGCTCCTCGTCCCAGGTGCCGGTTCAGTCCGTCAGCATAGCCTATGGGGATGGCGGCTATGTCGGAGTCGCGGGTCAGCACGCCTTTTCTGCTATATCCCACCGTCTCGTCCTTGGGCACATGGCGCAACTGGAGAATAGTGGTTTTCAGGGTCGAGACGGTACTCAGCAATCGATTGTCGCGCGGATCAACACCATAGAGGCCCAGTCCCAGACGGCACATGTCCATCTGCCGCTCGGGGAAGTGCTCGATGGCTGCCGAATTATCCATGTGGCGCAGTATCTTGTGGTCGAAGGCTGCCTGCAACTGACGACTGGCACGTTCAAACTTCTCGAACTGCATAGCGGAGAAGCGGTCAAAGTCATCACTGTCGCTCCCCACAAAATGAGAGAAGACGGAACGGGGAATGATGGCATTCTGCGACTTCAGACGCTTGATGAGTTCGTCCATATCCTTGTCGGGGTTGAAGCCTAAGCGGTGCATACCGGTATCCAGTTTGATGTGTACCGGCCAGCCCGTGATGCCCAGTTTCTCAGCGGCATGGATGAGTGCGTCCATCAGCCGGAACGAGTAGACCTCGGGTTCCAGGTCCCAGTCGAACATGGTCTTGAAGGCCGTCATCTCGGGGTTCATAATCATGATGTTCTGCGTGATGCCGTTGCGGCGCAGGGTCACGCCCTCGTCGGCCACGGCCACGGCCAGATAGTCCACCCGATGGTCCTGCAGGGTCTTGGCCACCTCCACGGCACCGGCTCCATAGGCGTCGGCCTTGACCATGCACACCAGCTTGGTCTCCGGCTTCAAGAAGGAACGGTAGTAGTTCAGGTTGTCGACCACGGCATTGAGGTTCACCTCGAGGATGGTCTCATGCACTTTCTGTTCCAGACGCTCCGTGATGCGGTCGAAGCCAAAGGCTCGGGCACCCTTGATGAGCACCACTTCGTCGTGCAGCTGACGGAACGCATTGCTGTGCAGGAATTCGTCGGTAGTGGAGAAGAAGGTGGTGTCGGGCAGTTTGAAGAGTGCCGCATGTGCACTAATCTGTGGGCCGATGCCTATCAGCTTGTCTACGCCACGCTTCTGGCAGAGGCTGTTGACCTCGCCATATAGTTCCACTGCGCTCTGTCCGCTCTGCAGGATGTCGCTCAGCAACAGAGTGCGACAACGCCGGTCGTTAACGCGACGAGACATGAAGTCGAGAGCAATGCCGAGGGAGTTGATGTCCGAGTTATAGGAGTCGTTGATGAGCGTACAGCCGTGCTGTCCCTCCATGACCTCCAGCCGCATGGCCACTGGCTCCAGCCGAGCCATGCGTTCGGCCAGCTGTTCTGGGGTGACTCCCAGACAGAGGGCTGTGGCAGCCACTGCCAGCGAGCACTCAATAGAGGCTTCATCGCAGAAGGGTAGCTGGTAGGCAGACAGCAGCTCGTCACGACGCCAGCCAATCTTCTTGCCCTTGAAACCCGAACGACGCACACAGCGACTCACCAGGTCGTCATCGGCATTGTAGATGATGACTTTGGCATCATGAAACAACTTCAGCTTTTCCATGCATTTCTCTTCCAGCGAACGGAAGTTCTCCTGGTGAGGAGCACCAATGGAGGTCAGCACGCCAATGGTAGGCTGTATGATGTCATGCAAAGCCTCCATCTCACCCAACTGACTGATGCCTGCCTCAAAAAGTCCTATCTGCGTCTGCTCATTGAGCAGCCAGACAGAGAGGGGGACACCTATCTGCGAGTTATAGCTCTTGGGCGAGCGGGTAACGACATGGTCGGGTGAGAGCACTTGGTAGAGCCATTCCTTCACCATGGTCTTACCGTTGGAACCGGTAATACCCACAATGGGGATGTCGAACTCGTCACGATGACGCTCTGCCAGACGCTGCAGGGCTGCCAGCGGCGAGGGGACTTTCAGGTAGTTGGCATCGGGGGCAGGCTGGTCGGGAACGTGTTCCACGACGAAGTTGCGCACCCCACGACGATAGAGGTCGCTGATATAGCGGTGACCGTCATTGCGGGGGGTCTTCAGGGCGAAAAACAAGGTTTCTTCCGGGAAACATAGTGAACGGCTGTCCGTCAACAGCCAGCCTATCTGTGCGTCGGCCGTACCGATGCGTCGTGCTCCGATGAGCGTCGTAATTTTCTCTATTGTGTAATTCATAATGCAAAGGTAGGATATTTTTTGCGAAGGGCCGCTACTTTTAACATAGTTTTATCCATGAGTTGCCTGTACTCCATGCTTTCCGGGTCGAAGGGCTTATGGGCCAGCACCTGCTTCAGCGGACGCCACTCGTCCAGAAAAGCCTTGGCCTCAGGCGAGAAGCAGGTATCTACCAACCGCTGCCAGATATACTCGGCAGCCTGTTCCGAGGGATGTAGCATGTCGGAAGCATAGAAGCGGTAGTCGCGCAACTCGTCCATCACAATCTCATAGGCGGGGAAGTAGTGGAGAGATGGAGATTCTAACCGATTGACGGCCAGGAGGAGGGTAGCCTTCGAGAGCTGGCTCTCATGATAGCCGTACTTACGATAGCGAATGGGGCTGACGGTCAGCACTACCTGAACCTCTGGATTGTGCTGGCGCAGGATATCCACGGCCTGACGGAGATAGTCCGCACAAGCCTCAACAGTGAGTTGTTCCTCCTGAAACAAGACTGCCGGACGTTTCTGGCAGTTATCCACAATCTCGCCCGTCTCCTTGAGTCGATAGACGTGGTTGGTGCCCAAAGTAAAGAAGACAATGCGAGGCCCCACCCCACTGCCAGCATTCGTTGAGAAGAATTTCTCCACCGTGTGTAATACCGAGGCGGGATTATACATCGTCCCATAGGGGTTCACCGTGACGGGAAAGCCCTCTTCACGAAAGTGCTGTCCGATGGCATCGGCAAAGCAGGAACCCACAAGCAGCAGTTCCTCGCAGGGTTGAATCTCAAACCCCGGCTTTTCAATATCTATAATAGTACGAAACTCCATCAGCTTCTGCTTACTTGCAGTCCGCTCTTCGACAACGTCATGTCTACGAAACGGGCATTGGGATTGGGTTGAGCCTGATTGACAATCTGCTTGATACGTGCTGCTGCCTCTGGGTCTTTAGCCACCATATACAGATAGCCACCGCCACCCGCACCGGGCAGCTTATAACCCAGGCACAGGTCGTCTATCAGGTCTGTGATGCGACGCACACTGTCCGGATTGGTACCGCTGTCTATCGACTGGTTCTGCTGCCATGTCTTGCGGATGAGACGTCCCATCAGCAAGAAGTCCTGGCGCTGGATGGCCTCATACATATCCATGGCATGGGCTTTCATCGAGCGCAGCTGTTGCAGTTCCACATGGTGGTTGAGGAACATCCTTCGCACAATCTCTGCCAATATGTTCTTGGCCGTACGGGTGATGCCCGTATAATATAATAGGTGGCACTGCTGATACTCCGGTTGGGTATAGACAGCATCCGGCAGCCATCTGACCTGCGGATTCTGGTCGAAGCCTCGGGCGGTCTCCAGCAGCTTCACGCCTCCCAGAACACCGCCAAACTGGTCTTGCCAGCCACCACCTGTCGTCAGCAACTGCTCCAGCACCAGCGTCCGACGCCCTATCTCGTTCTTGTCCCATGCCAGCGAGCAGAAGTCGTTGACAGCCCCCAGCACCGTCGATGCCAGGATGCTCGATGTTCCCAGTCCGCTGCCTGCAGGAATCGCTGAGAGCAGCGTCAGTTCTATGCCACAGCCAAAATGCTCCAACTGGGTTCGCAACGAAGGATATGTCTCCAGCGAGAAACTGGGCAGGAACCCTGCCAAGGCCAACGCAGCCTTGGGAATCGAGAACGGAGAGCCTACTTTATTATATAAAGCCAGTTGCTCGTAGGTCTCAATGACTTCCATAGCTCCCAGGTCTATGCTGCGTAGCACGATATGAGGTTCCCGACAGGGTTTGATATAGGTCTGCAAGGGTGGCTGACCGTTCAGCTCGATGGCAATGTTCACCACAGCCCCGCCCTCCATCAGACAGTAAGGCGGCGTATCCGTCCATCCTCCTGCCAAGTCTATGCGTACAGGGGAGCGTCCCCAGACTATCTGGTCAGGATAGACCGACAACCGGGGCTGCTGTTTCTGAGCCAGCACACCATCTGTCAGTCCATTGCGCAACAAGGCAAAGGCCCCATCGCTATCACCCCGGAACATCGCATCATGAATGCGCGTCAACAGCGGAGCCGTTGTTTCCAAAGGGGCAGGCATGGGCAGCTGCATCTCGCGGAACTCCCGTGAGGCATCGTCCAAATCCAGCTGATAGAATACGCTGTGCTGCCAGTTACGGGCCAGGGCAGGCCAGTTCTGCGCCCGGAAGCGACGCCGCTGTTCGAACAGCCTGCGCAGGTTCGCTACATTCGAAATATCCTCTGCGGAAAGGAAGGTCGTTGCATATTCTGATAGATTTTCTAGTCTTACCAGTTCAGATAGTTTTACTAGTTCTACTAATTTTCCTAATTCTTCCAGTGTCTCCACCACGGGGAACTGCTTCTTCTGCTGTTCGCTGCCTGCAAACTTGTCATCAATGCGGTATGGACGAACGCAGTAGCCATTCTCGCCAATGGGTATGATGTCCAGACACTGTCCCGGTTCCAGCGTCACCGTCCAGTCGTTCTCGGGCACTCCCGTCACTATATTGTCGTGCGTCAGTGTCCAGTGAGGACCGATACAGCTGTTTTCTATCCATACATTGGTATTCTTGTCCGTAAACGGATAACTCGTCAGAGCGTTTTGTGTGAAGATGCTCGGATGTGGCTTACGGTCATGGTGCATGATGTCACGTTGGTCGTTCACCACATTCTGGATAGCCACCGTCGAAGAAATCATCTCTCCCGAGGTACCATAGTGATAGAACGCTCCCCCAGCCAGCGGCACAATAGCCACTGTCAGTTCGTGCAGTTCCGGGTCGTCTATGGTAGGGTCAGTACCTAACGTACAACCAAACTCTGAATACAGGTCATACTCTTTGAGTTGAGGATTGAGAGTTGAGAGTTGAGAGCTGGGGTCTGCCATCGAACGTTTCATAAGCAGCTTCACGGCACGGTCACTCAGCAGCCAGATGCCGATATCAGTCAGATAGAAGTGATCCTTCAGCAGTGCAGCCAGCGTTTCGGTACTGGGTTTCTGGAGCATCATCTTCAGAACGTTGGGCGTACGCTGGTCACTGACAAACACCCCGTGGTCCTTAGCGATAGAGGCATCCAGCCACAGGCCGTAGCATACAACATCGGCATCAGGAATCTGTCCGAGGCGCTCGGCTGCCCGGATATATACATCACCGCTGACTATCATCGTCGTCAGCTGGTCAGGAGCCTGCGCCATCATACGCTCATAGAGTGGCAACTGCAGGTCGAGCAACGTCTGCGACAGCCTCTGTCCCCGTTCCCAACGGAACACCGGTATGGGAGTCAGTATCTTGCCACTGGGAGCATACGACGGCAAGCGACGGCTCTGTCCCCCGGCATGTAGGATAATACGCTTCTCGCCAGCTAGCCAGTCATCGAAATCTTTTTCACTTTTCCCTTTTCCTTTTTCACTCAGAAAGGCCTGTTGCAGCAGCCAGGTGGTTCCCCCACCCGACCCTAACTTATGGCCTATAGGGTCATTCGTACAAAAGAACTCCTCGTGCGACAGTCCTGTCACATCATGGAAACATTCCACCAGATTAGGCGGCAATGAAAGCAACTTTTTCATCTTGTTATCAGTTTTTATCTGCAAAGATAGTGATTTTCAAGAAAAAAACACTAACTTTGCCCCGAAATCAATAAATTATACAATGAAACTGACCAAAAACAATTCATTTACCAAGAGTGAGATAGGAGGTTCACTGGTTGCGTTTGTGCTCATCACCCTGTGCTTTGCCTTGTGGGGATTTGCCAACAACGTGACAACGCCCATGGTGGGAGCCTTCTCCAAGATATTCCGCATGAGTACCACTGAGGCAGTTCTCGTGCCTGTGGTCTTTAACCTGGGTTATTTCTGCATGGCGTTCCCTGCTGCCCTGTTCATACAACGCTTCTCGTTCAAATGGGGCGTACTTGTGGGACTGGGACTATACGCACTGGGGGCTCTGCTGTTCCTGCCTGCCAAGGCGATGGGGGTGTTCATGCCGTTCCTGGGGGCTTACTTCATCCTGACGTGCGGTCTGTCATTTCTGGAGACCAGCTGCAATCCATACGTCTACAGCATGGGAAACGAGCAGAGTGCTATACAGCGACTGAATACTGCTCAGGCATTCAACGCCTTGGGTTCGCTGGCCGGTATGTTGGTGGCCATCACCGTACACCAGCGCATCAGCCCCATAGAGAGTTATGTGCGCGAACAGTTACCCGAACAGCAGTTCAACATCGTGAAAAACCATGACTTAGGGGTGCTGATAGAGCCCTACTACTTTATTGCCGCTGTGGTCATCATCCTGATGGTGGTCATATACCTGACCCACCTACCGCACTTCGACAAGGAAGACAGTCACAAGAACTTCACCACCATCTTGTCGGAACTATTCCAGCAAAAGAACTACCGCGAAGGGGTGCTGGCAGAGTTCTTCTATGTGGGGGCACAGTCAGCCTGCTGGATGTACATCATCCTCTATGGTACACGCATCTTCATTGCCGAAGGTATGACGGAACAAGAGGCTGAGGTGCTGTCGCAGAAATTCAACATCGTGGCCATCGCCTTCTTTGCCTGCAGCCGGTTCATCTGTTCATGGCTCATGAACTGGTTCTCGCCCGAGCGTATGCTCTCCACCATGGCTATTCTGGGAATAGCAGCGCTGATAGGCGTCATCTCTTTTACTAATCGTAACGGCATCTATTGTCTGGTAACGGTCAGCATCTGCCTGTCGCTGATGTTCCCGACCATCTACGGCCTGGCACTGCGGGGCATCGGTGAGCACATCAAGATAGCCGGTGCTGGACTGGTTATGGCCATCCTGGGCGGTTCATTCTTTCCACCCATCCAAGCAGCCATCATCCAGAGTAACATCACCGTGCTCGGACTGCCCAGCACCAACCTGTCGTTCATTATTCCGCTGCTTTGTCTGGCAATGATTGTGTGGTATGCGCACCGCGCTTACGTAAGACATTCCATCCGAGGAACAGCAGAATAAGCAACAAGACGATGTAGGCGGCATAGGCCACTGTCTCCGTGCGGTCGATGCTCTTGGGGAAGAAACTCAGCACCACCTCGTGGCGACCCGGACTGACACGCAGGGCCCGCAGCACGTAGTTCACACGGCCCAGCTCCTGTTCCTCGCCGTCTATCGTCGCCGTCCAACCAGGATAATAGATTTCTGAGAATACGATGACTCCACCCTTGCCCGAGTTGACTTCATAGGTCAGTTGGTTGGGCTCATAGTTCCTGAGGGTAACCCTGCTCAAGGTGTCCTGTGCCACGGCATCACCCAACTGTTCGCGGAACTTCTTGTCTGCCACAGCCTCATGACGCAAGGCCAGCTGTCCGATCTTGTCAAGTTCCTGATTGGCATTGTCCACATAGGTCAACTTGTCGACAAACCAAGCATTGCCATAGGTATAGGGATTCTCGACGGGAGCAGTCTGACCACCCTGTAGGGGCAGAATGAAATACTTGGTATTGAGCATGTTGAGCACTGGATAGATGGAGTCGCCATTGACCTGTGTCATATCACCTCCTGCATCGGCCACAGCCCCATAGAGATTGCGCATCTCGGGTTCGATATGGGCATCGATGAGTTCCTGATAACGACGGAGCTTGGCAGCATGATAGCCACCGATGCTCTTCAGATAGAACGAGGTCTCGTTCTCGTTGAAGGTCGACGTGGCGAGGTTCAGCACACGGAAGTCGAGTGTCTTGTCCTTCAGGATATGGTCGATGGCTGCCGATTTCTGCATGGGCTCTTCACGGACGCTGGCAGGAACGAACATGCCGTCGTTGAGATAACGTTTGTTGACCTGCCACATATCGACCAGACACAGGACTACCAGACAGCCCACCATGAGCTCAGCACGTACCTTCTGATACTTGAACAATAGCAGGAAGGCCGTTCCGATGGCGATAATCCAGAACGAACGCCAGCAGTCGGCTGTAAAGACGGCTACACGCATCTCCGTCAGATTCTGCACAAGCGGTGCCAGCTGATCAGCGGGAATCTGGCTCATGGCCTGCATCTCGCTGGTGCTGATATAGTCAGGGAAGAAGAGCTTCGGCATCAGCGCAAACAGCAGGGCCACACCAGCCGTCAGGGCAAACGAGGTGTACAGCCATTTGGCATGACTCTTCAGCAGTTCCGGCTCGTCCACCAGTTTCTTCAGTGCCAGCATGGCCAACAGAGGGATGGTAAACTCGGCAATGACCAGGATGCTGGCTACGGTACGGAACTTGGAATAGAGGGGGATATAGTCAAGGAAGAAGTCCGTGAACGGCATGAAGTTACGCCCCCACGACAACAGCACGGACAGGATGGTGACTGCCAACAATGCCCACTTGAGCGGGCCTTTGACAATGAACAGTCCCAGCACAAAGAGCATCAGCACAAAGGCCCCCACATAGACTGGTCCTGCCGTCATGGGCTGCTCGCCCCAGTACTGACCAATCTGCTGGTAGATGCCCAGATAGTCGTTGTTGGCATGTTTCATGGCCGTCTGGTTCTGAACCATGGGCACTGAGGCTCCGCCCTTGGTATTGGGTACCAGCAGGGTCCACGTCTCATCGAGGCCATAGCTCCACTGGGTGATATAGTCACGGTCCAGTCCACTGGAGGTCTGGTTGCCGGAATCCTGTTTCACCAGTTCACTCTTGCCACGCATCGACTCCTGACCATAGACCCAGGTATGATAGAGGTTGGAGAGGTTCAGACAAATGCCGATGGCGGCACCTACCGCACAGACGGCCGAGGCTTTCAGCACATGCTGCCAGCCTGCCTGTTTGTCGCGGACTCCCTCAATGACAAAGGCGATGACCATAGCGAGGATGACGAACAGGTAGTAGTAGGTCATCTGTACATGGTTGGCCAGCACCTCCAAGGCAGAGAACAGTGCCGTTAGCACCAAACCCCACAGGTACTTGCCCCGGAACGCCAGTACGATACCCGCTATCATGGGTGGCAGATAGGCCAGTGCCATGACCTTCCAGATATGACCGGCAGCGATGATGATGAAGAAGTAGCTGGAGAAAGCCCATACCACGGCACCCAACATTGCCAGATACCAACGGAAGTCGAAAGCCCTCAGCAGGATGTAGAAGCCCAGCAGATAGGCAAAGACATACCACACATTCTCGGGCAGCCACAGGTGATAGGCATTCCCTATCTTACCCAGCAGCGAGGTACTATTGTAGGACGGTGCCATCTGGTAGGTAGGCATTCCCCCGAACAAAGCGTTGGTCCAACGCGTCTCCTTACCGGTACGCTGCATATATTCCGTACGTTCCTGTCCAGCCCCACGTCCAGCTGACGAATCGTGGCGATAGAGGATACGCCCTTCGATGTCTGCCGGGAAAAAGTAGGCAAAGGAAATCACTGCAAATAATACTACTGCCAGCACATCAGGCAGCCATGCTTTCAGACTTTTCATACACTTTTTTGGTTTTAGCGGGCAAAGATACGAAAACTATTTTAAAATAGCAAACACTTATCGCAATAAAACGTTTTCTGATAGTGCTTTTTAACTTCTGCGTATTGACAGACGTCTCGTCACCCCCGCTTCCGTTGTCCCATCAGCTTCGACAGGCTTGTCAGGCTCAGGCTCTCCACATTCACATACCACTTCTCAAAGCCACACACCTCATATACCGTATCCATGTCGTTCCAATACATCATTCGGCGTCCCAGGATGATAAAGTCCTTGTGCACATAGATGTCGCTCTCGCTGAAGGGC
>CAMOWH010000070.1:0-11356 GCA_946628315.1 uncultured Prevotella sp. | reverse complement strand
AATAGCGAAAAAAACTAATTTCCTTTGGTTTTTCGCTCGGTTTGCACTACCTTTGCAGGCGAAAAAGAGAAAGTTTACGTAGAATGGCAGAAACAACGAATAGTATTTTGCAGAAACTGGACGGACTGGAGGCTCGCTTCGAGGAGGTGTCAACGCTGATTACCGACCCGGAGGTCATAGCCGACCAGCAGCGTTTCGTGAAACTGACTAAGGAATACAAGGACCTGGGCGACATCATGGATGCCCGCAAGCGCTACATAGCCTGTCTGAACAGCATCAAGGAGGCCAAGGACATCCTGGCCAACGAGACAGATGCGGAGATGAAGGAGATGGCTCGTGAGGAACTGGCCGACAACGAGGCCCTGCAACCCAAGCTGGAGGAGGAAATCAAGATTGCACTGATTCCGAAGGACCCCGAGGACGCAAAGAACGTACAGATGGAAATCCGTGCCGGTACGGGTGGCGACGAGGCTGCCCTGTTTGCGGGCGACTTGTTCAAGATGTACAAGTCGTTCTGCGACTCGAAGGGCTGGCAGCTCTCCATCACCAGCGTCAGCGAGGGTGCCGTGGGCGGCTATAAGGAGATAGACTTTGCCGTCTCGGGTGCCGACGTGTATGGCACGCTGAAGTATGAGTCGGGCGTGCACCGCGTACAGCGTGTGCCTGCCACGGAGACGCAGGGCCGTATGCACACCTCGGCTGCCACGGTTGCCGTGCTGCCTGAGGCCGACAAGTTCGAGGTGCACATCAACGAGGGCGAAATCAAGTGGGACACCTTCCGCAGCTCGGGTGCCGGCGGTCAGAACGTGAACAAGGTGGAGTCGGGTGTCCGTCTGCGCTATATGTGGAAGAACCCCAACACGGGCGAGACGGAGGAAATACTGATTGAGTGTACCGAGACGCGCGACCAGCCGAAGAACAAGGAGCGTGCCCTCTCGCGCCTGTATACCTTTATATATGACAAGGAGCACCAGAAGTACGTGGACGACATTGCCTCGCGCCGCAAGACGCTGGTCTCAACGGGTGACCGCTCGGCCAAAATCCGTACCTACAACTTCCCGCAGGGCCGCGTGACGGACCACCGCATCGGCTATACCACCCACGACCTGCAGGGCTTTCTGGGCGGTGACATCCAGCCTATGATTGACGCGCTGACCGTGGCTGAGAATGCCGAGCGCATGAAGGAAACGGAACTTTGAAGAATTGAAAAATTGAAAAATTGAAGAATTGAAGAATTGAAGAATTGAAGAATTGAAGATAATATGAACCGTCAACAACTGATACAGCAAATCAAGGAGAAGCAGTCGTTTCTCTGCGTAGGTCTCGACACAGACCTGAACAAGATACCCCAGTGCATCATCGACGAGGCAAAGGCCAAGGACGACGAGGACTATGTCTTCCGTGCGCTCTGCGAGTTCAACGCCCTCATCATTGACGCCACTGCTCCCTACTGCGTAGCCTACAAGCCCAATCTGGCTTTCTACGAGGCCTACGGCGTAGACGGCATCCTGGCTTTCGAAGCCACCATCGACTACCTGAAGGAGGAATATCCCAACCACTTCATCATTGCTGACGCCAAGCGCGGCGACATCGGCAACACGTCGAAGATGTATGCCAAGACGTTCTTCGAGCAGTACGACGTGGATGCACTGACCGTGGCCCCTTACATGGGCGAGGACTCGGTGACGCCGTTCCTCGGCTATGACGGCAAGTGGGTCATCCTGCTGGCCCTGACCTCGAACAAGGGTTCGCTCGACTTCCAGCTGACGGAGGACAAGAATGGCGAGCGTCTGTTTGAAAAGGTGCTTAAGAAATCGCAGGAATGGGGTAACGACGAAAACATGATGTACGTCGTAGGTGCCACGCAGGGCAAGATGTTCGAGGACATCCGCCGTGTGGCCCCCCGTCACTTCCTGCTTGTGCCGGGTGTCGGTGCCCAGGGCGGCAGTCTGGAAGAGGTCTGCAAGTACGGCATGATACCCGACGAGGTAGGACTGCTGGTCAACTCCAGCCGCGGCATCATCTATGCCTCGCAGGGCGAGGACTTTGCCGAGGTGGCAGGCCAGAAGGCGCAGGAACTGCAACAGCAGATGGCGAAAATCATGGAATAAATTTGGTTTTTCGCTCGGTTTGCACTACCTTTGACCCTTGGTCAAGGTAAGCTGCACCTCGGAAAACCAAAGAAAAACACTTTTTCCTTTGGTTTTTCGCTCGGTTTGCACTACCTTTGCACTCAAATTAGATTCTATATACAGAAAGATATGATACTTGACAAGATTGACGAACTTCTGAAAGAAGTACAAACCCTCAGCGCAAAGAATGCCGAAGAGGTAGAACAACTGCGTCTGAAATACCTGAGCAAGAAGGGCGAAATTACAGCCCTGATGAACGACTTCCGCAACGTAGCCGCCGACGAGAAGAAGACCGTCGGCATGAAAATCAACGAACTGAAGACGCTGGCCACAGAGCGCATCAACCAGCTGCGCGAGGAATGCGCCACCCAGGAGACGGGCAACGACGCCATAGACCTGACACGCACTCCCTACCCCATTCAGCTGGGTACACGCCATCCGCTGACCATCGTCACCAACGAGATTATAGACATCTTCTCGCGCATGGGCTTTGTGCTGGCAGACGGTCCCGAGGTGGAGGACGACCTGCACGTGTTCACCAAGATGAACTTTGCCGCCGACCACCCCGCCCGCGACATGCAGGACACCTTCTTCGTCTCGCAGCATCCTAACGACGTCACGAAGAACATCCTGTTGCGTTCGCACACCTCGAGTGTCCAGGCCCGCGTGATGGAGAACATGCACACCGAGGACGGCAAGCTGACCGCCCCCATCCGTGTCATCTGCCCGGGACGTGTCTATCGCAACGAGGCCATCACCGCCCGTGCCCACTGCTTCTTCCACCAGGTGGAAGGACTCTATATCGACAAGAACGTATCGTTCACCGACCTGAAGCAGGTGCTGCTGTCGTTTGCCCGCGAGATGTTCGGGGCCGACACGCAAATCCGCCTGCGCCCCAGCTACTTCCCCTTCACGGAGCCCTCGGCAGAGATGGACATCTCGTGCTTCATCTGCGGTGGCGAAGGCTGCGGATTCTGCAAGCATACCGGCTGGGTAGAGATTCTGGGCTGCGGCATGGTAGACCCCAACGTGCTGGAGCAATGCGGCATAGACTCGAAGATATACAGCGGCTATGCCTTCGGCATGGGCGTGGAGCGCATCACCAACCTGAAGTATCGCGTCTCAGACCTCCGTATGTTCTCGGAGAACGACGTCCGTTTCCTCAAAGAATTCGAATCAGCAAACTAACAGCGGCATGAAACTCGTAGTCATGACACAACCCACGTTCTTTGTCGAGGAAGACAAGATCATTGCCTCCCTCTTTGACGAAGGACTGGACGCCTTGCACCTGTTCAAGCCTGGCTCGTCGCCCATGTACTCCGAGCGTCTTCTCACGCTGCTTGCCGACGACATCTGCAGCAAGATTACCGTACACGACAACTTCTACCTGAAAGAAGAGTACAAGTTGCGCGGCATCCATATAGACGATGCGACCACACCGGCCCCGCGAGGCTATCGCGGACACATCAGCCGTACGTGTACGCAGCTGGAAGACCTGAAGGAAGCCAAGAAGAACGCAGACTATGTCTTCCTCAAATACATCTTCAACAGCCAGACGGAAATCGACAAGACGGCCTCGTTCACCGAGACAGAGCTGAAAGACGCCGCTCGCCGGGGACTCATCGACCGACACGTCTACGCCCTGGGCGGCATGAACCTCGACACGGTGCGCATAGCCAAGGACCTCGGTTTCGGAGGCGTCGTCATCAGCGGAGACCTTTGGAACCGGTTCAACATACACCAGGAGCTTGACTATCAGGAGCTCATCGACCACTTCAAGAAACTTCGTAAAGCTATAGGATAATATAATATGTCTAACAAAAACTACATGGTTTTTTCAGGTACAGCCACAAAGTACCTCGCAGAGAAAATCTGCCAAAGTCTGGGTTGTCCGCTCGGCGAACTGCTTATCACCAAGTTCTCGGACGGCGAGTTTGCGGTGTCCTATGAGGAGAGTATTCGCGGACGCGACATCTTCCTCGTTCAGAGCACTTTCCCCAACAGCGACAATCTGATGGAGCTGCTGCTGATGATTGATGCCGCCAAGCGTGCCTCTGCCCATACCATCAACGCGGTAATCCCCTACTTCGGCTGGGCACGACAGGACAGAAAGGACAAGCCCCGTGTGTCCATCGGCGCCAAGCTCGTTGCCGACCTGCTCTCTGCTGCCGGTGTCAATCGTGTCATCACCATGGATCTCCATGCAGACCAGATACAGGGATTCTTCAACGTCCCCGTCGACCATCTCTATGCTTCGAACGTCATCCTACCCTACCTGAAGAGCCTCCAGCTGGAGGACCTGGTCATCGCCTCGCCCGACGTAGGCGGTTCCAAGCGTGCCAACACCTATGCCAAGTTCCTGGGATGTCCGCTGGTGCTGTGCAACAAGACCCGCGCCCGCGCCAACGTGGTAGAATCGATGCAGATCATCGGTGACGTGGAGGACAAGAACGTGGTCATCATTGACGACATGGTAGACACAGCAGGCACCATCACCAAGGCTGCCGACATCATGAAGGCTGCCGGTGCCAAGACCATCAGGGCCTGTGCCTCACACTGTGTGATGAGCGGCCCTGCCAGCGACCGAGTACAGGAGTCAGCCCTCGAGGAGATTGTCTTCACAGATTCCATTCCCTACACCCAGCGTTGCGCCAAGGTCAAGCAGCTCAGCGTTGCAGACCTTTTCGCAGAAACCATCCGTAGAGTCATCAACAATGAAAGCATCTCTGACCAGTATATTATTTAGCATCGTACTGCTGACAGCCTGTCAGTCAAACAGTTACAAACTCGCTGGCGACGTCAAGGGACTGGAAGACGGCGACACGCTGTTTCTGACCCATGACCTGGAGACGGGTACCCCCAGCGACACGCTGATTGTTAAGGACGGACGCTTTGCGCTGAGCGGCGAGGCCGATTCCACCTCGCTGTGCATGGTATATAGTGCCAAGCGCAACGAAATCAACGCCCCCTTCTTCGTAGAGCCAGGCACAATCACCATCCACCTGACGGAAGAGCCCGGTGGTTCGCGCGTCAGCGGAACGCTCTGCAACGACCAGTGGCAGGAACTCAACGACTCCGTGATGGTCATCGGCAAGGAGATTAACAAGATTGCCGAGCACATCTACGGCGGCAACTGCACGGAAGCGGAGCAGAAGCAGGGCATGGAAAAGATTGACCGCCTGAACCAGCGCTTTGCCAATATGGTGGTCAAAGCCACGAAAAAGAATATCGACAACGAGTTCGGCTACTTCCTCCTGACCTACTACCCGGAAGAACTGATCAGCAACGAACAGCGCACACGCCTCATTGAGAAGCTGCCCGCTGAGAGGCGCCAGCGTCCTGCCATCCAGAAGATGCAGCAGGTACTGGCCGCCGCCACCAAGACCGCCGAAGGTGCCACCATTTCAGACTTCAAGCAGCAGGCTCCCGACGGAACCGAAGTCAGCCTGATGGAGGAAGTGAAGAAGAACAAGGTGACCATCATCGACTTTTGGGCATCGTGGTGCGGTCCCTGCCGTCAGGAAATGCCTTTCATGATTGAGTTGTACAAACAGTATCAGCCCCAGGGTGTGGGCATCATCGGCATCTCGCTGGACAACGAGCGCGACGCCTGGCTGAACGCCACCGAGGCCATGGGCATCACATGGCCCCAGATGAGCGATCTGAAGGGATGGGAGAACGAGATTGCCCAGCACTTCAACGTCACCTCGATACCCCACACCATTGTCGTAGACCAGCAAGGCAAAATCCTCCGTCGCGGTCTGCGCGGTGAAGCGCTCCAGCAGTATATCCAGTCTCTTGTCCAGAAATAGACAGGAGCACCCCTTTGAGGCTCAGCCCATGATTGCGTTTCCCATTGCAAAAGTCAACCTCGGTCTGAACGTGGTGGAAAAGCGTCCGGACGGATACCATAATCTTGAGACTGTATTCTATCCAGTACCCATCAAGGACGTACTGGAGATACAGTTGATGGATGCTGCCTTCCCGTCAGCCTACGACTGCGACCTGAAGGTGACCAACATGGACATCGAGGGCGACGAGCAGCGCAATCTGGTGGTAAGAGCCTACCAGCTGCTGAAAGCAGACTTCCCCACCCTGCCCCGCATCCACGCACACCTGTGGAAGGGCATTCCCACTCAGGCCGGCATGGGTGGCGGCTCGAGTGACTGCGCCTACATGATACGCCTGCTGAACGAGTCGTTCCACCTGCAGTTGACCGACGGGCAGATGATAGCCTATGCGGCCCGGCTGGGTGCCGACTGTGCGTTCTTCATCAAGAGCACGCCCTGCTATGCCGAGGGCATCGGCGAGCGCATGACGCCCATCCGCCTGGACTTGACGGGATGGCACATCGGCATAGTGCGCCCGGACATTCCCGTCCCGACGAAAGAGGCTTTCTCGCGTATCCGTCCCCACTACCCCGAACGCAACTGCCGCGAGGTGGTGAGCCAGGCGGTAGAAACCTGGCGCGACAGGCTGACCAACGATTTTGAGGAAAGCGTCTTTGCCCTGCATCCTGAAATCGGAGCAGTCAAAGAGCAGTTATACGACATGGGCGCCACCTATGCAGCCATGTCTGGCTCAGGCAGCGCCCTATTCGGACTTTTCAGGGAAACTCCAAACCGTCTTAGTCAGGAGTTTCCGGATATGTTTACATTTGAGACGTTGCTCTAAGCGTCGCCATCAGTCTTTCGACATCAGGGCCGACGTTCTGACACGGCTCAGGGTCTCAGGAGTCATCTGGAGATAGCTGGCAATATAGACCAGCGGAGCACGGAGCACCAGTTGCGGGGAGCGCTTGACCAGCTTGGCATAACGTTCCTGAGCAGACTCGAAGCGCAGCATATCGGCATGAACCTGCGAGATGATGAGAGACTCTTCGAGTATCTTACGATAGAGCATCTGTATGTTTACGTTACGGACAGCTTCACGCTCCAGGGCAGCCTTCGGCAACTCAAAGATGATGGTCGGTTCGATAGCCTGTATCTGCTGACGGCTGGGTTCCTCGCGGAAAAGGCTTTCAATGCTCATCACAATGGTATTCTCGGTAGCCATGTACTCTGTCAGTTCCTTCTCGTTCTTGTAATAGAATTGGCGCACCAATCCCTTGGCTACCCAGAAGATGCCACTACATATTTCCCCCTCCTTCAAAAGCAGTTCGCCTTTCTGGAACTTCCTTGGTATCAAAATGCCCTCCAGCACGTCAAGCTCCTCGTGAGTCATGGTGCTGTAGCGCCGGGCCAGTTCGCGGGCCACATCGCGGGTCGTCAGTCCGATAGTCGTCATAGGTCTTTAATATTTTTTTGTTTGATTAGTCAAGTTTTAATACGGCAAGGAATGCTTTCTGAGGCACCTCCACATTGCCGATTTGCTTCATTCGCTTCTTACCGCGCTTCTGCTTCTCCAGCAATTTACGCTTTCGCGACACATCACCGCCATAGCACTTGGCGGTCACATCCTTACGCACCTGCTTAACGGTCTCGCGGGCTATAATCTTGGCCCCGATGGCAGCCTGGATGGCGATGTCGAACTGCTGGCGCGGAATGAGTTCCTTCAGTTTCTCGCACATACGACGGCCAAACGATACCGCGTTATCCTGATGGGTCAGCGTAGAAAGTGCATCAACCGGTTCACCGTTGAGCAGGATGTCCAGCTTGACCAGCTTGGACGGGCGGAACGAATCGATGTGGTAGTCAAACGAGGCATATCCCTTGGAGATGCTCTTCAGCTTGTCATAGAAGTCAATCACGATTTCGCCCAGCGGCAACATGAAGCGCAGCTCCACACGCCCGCCGGAAACATACTGCTGGTCTATCAGCTCTCCGCGCTTGTCAAGGCAGAGCGTCATGATGGGACCTATATAGTCAGCAGCCGTAATGATGCTGGCCTTGATATAGGGTTCCTCAATATGGTCTATCATCGTCAGGTCAGGCAGTCCTGACGGGTTGTGCACCTCCTTCTCCTCGTGCTGCTTGGTATAGCACATATAGGTTACGTTGGGCACGGTGGTAATCACGTCCATGTCGAACTCACGGTCCAGACGTTCCTGGACAATCTCCATGTGGAGCAGTCCCAGGAATCCGCAACGGAATCCGAATCCCAGAGCCACCGAAGTCTCGGGCACGAAGGTCAGCGAGGCATCGTTGAGCTGCAGCTTCTCCAGCGAGGCACGCAGATTCTCATAGTCCGTGGGGTCGATGGGATAGACACCGGCAAACACCATCGGCTTGACCTCCTGGAAACCCTCGATGGCTTTCTCGCAGGGGCGGTCTATATGGGTAATGGTATCGCCCACCTTCACCTCCTTGGCATTCTTGATGCCGGAGATGATGTAGCCCACCTCGCCCGTGCGGAGCTCCTTGCGGGGTATCATGTCCATCTTGAGCACACCGACCTCGTCAGCATCGTACTCCATGCCGGTATTGAAGAACTTCACCTTGTCGCCGGGGCGGATGACGCCGTTGACAATCTTGAAGTAGGCAATGATGCCCCGGAAGGAGTTGAACACCGAGTCGAAGATGAGTGCCTGCAGGGGAGCCTGCTCGTCGCCTGTGGGATGCGGAATACGCTCCACCACGGCATTCAGGATGTCCTCAACCCCCTCACCCGTCTTACCCGACGCACGGATAATGTCCTCGGGGTCGCAGCCTATCAGGTCAACGATTTCGTCCTCCACCTCGTCGGGCATCGCCGAAGGCATGTCTATCTTGTTGATGACCGGAATGATTTCCAAGTCGTTGTCAATAGCCAGATAGAGGTTTGATATGGTCTGCGCCTGAACACCCTGGGTAGCATCGACTACCAGCAGTGCGCCCTCGCAGGCTGCTATGGAACGGCTGACCTCGTAGGAGAAGTCGACGTGTCCCGGAGTATCAATCAGATTCAGTATGTATTTCTCGCCCTTGTACATATACTCCATCTGGATAGCGTGACTCTTGATTGTAATGCCACGCTCACGCTCCAGATCCATGTCGTCAAGCATCTGGCCCTCCGTCACTTGGATGGTCTTGGTATATTCCAGCAGACGGTCAGCCAAAGTCGACTTACCATGGTCGATATGCGCAATGATGCAAAAGTTTCTTATATGGTCCATTATTCGTTTAAGCACAATTTTGTGCAAAGATAATGAAAAAAAGTGAGAATTCTATCAAGTCACCCTTTTTTTTATTTTTTTAAGAGCCTACACCTTAGGCAAGTGGAACTGATAATTCTGGTCGAACACCTCCTTGACGGTATTCACCTCCAGGAACTTCGTTCCTCCCCCAGCACCCACATTTCCACTCAGATAGGCAATCTTGTCGTCCAGTTCTACATAACCTTTCTGGCGTAGCATACGGACTGCAGCCAGAAACAGTTTCTCGGAGCCGATGTGCTCTTTCTGATAGACAGGAATGACGCCGTACGACAGGTTGAGCAGACGCTGCAGCTTGTCGTTATAGCAGATAGCCAACACCGGATTAGGTCCTCGGAAGGCTGCCAGGTTACGAGCTGTATCGCCCGTACTGGAGTCTGTAATAATCAGTTTGACCCCCAGACGCTCCGTCGCCTCAATGGCCGAATGAGCCATGAACTCGCGGATGTCGCAGTTCTCAGACATAGGCAGTTCTATATTGGCCTGACTGAACTGGTCGTGCTCGGCCTGCTCGGCAATGGCAGCCATCGTCTGAACAGCCTCGACCGGATATTTGCCTGAAGCCGTCTCGCCGGACAGCATCAGCGCGTCCGTGCGATAGTAGATGGCATTGGCTATATCAGTCACCTCTGCCCGGGTGGGACGCGGGTTCTGAATCATGGAGTGCAACATCTGCGTAGCTACTATCACGGGTTTCTTCTTCTTCACACACTTGCGGATAATCTGCCGCTGAATACCCGGGATGCGCTCAATGGGCACCTCAATACCCAAGTCACCACGCGCAATCATAATGCCATAGGAAGCGTCTATGATTTCATCAATATTGTCGACACCTTCCTGGTTTTCTATCTTCGAGATAATCTTGATGTCGGAATTGAAGGCATCCAGAATAGCCTGCACTGCACGTACGTCGGCAGCCGACCGCACAAAGGAATGGGCTATGAAGTCTATGTCTTGCTCTATGGCCAGCATGATGTTCTTGCGGTCTTTATCCGTCAAAGGCGGCAGGGCAATATGTACGCCCGGAACATTGACACTCTTGTGCGAGCCAAGCACTCCGTCGTTCTGCACCTGGGCAATGACGGCCGGGCCGTTGATGCCTATGACCTGCATATCCAGGGCACCGTCGTCAAACAGGATATGGCAGCCTTCGTAGACATCGGCGGCAAAGTTCTCGTACGACAGATTAATCATGTCGTGGGTAGTGTCCATCTCGGGGCGTCCGAAGATTTTCACCACGTCGCCCGTCTTGTACTCAATGGGGGCATCACAACCCGTCGTTCGCACCTCCGGCCCCTTGGTGTCTATCAGGATACCTATATGACGGCTCACTTCGCGCACGTTCCTTATTATATTTATAATACCTTCCTTGGATGCATGAGCTGTATTCATGCGTACCACATTAACGCCGGCATTGAACAACTGTCGAATGAAGTCCGTATCACAACGTCTGTCACTCACCGAAGCAACTATTTTTGTCTGTTTCATATTATAAAAGTGTATATTTTGGGGTGCAAAGTTACGAAAAATATATTTTTTTAGAAAAAAGTGCTCAGAATATTTTCTTATCACGTTGAAAATTAGTAACTTTGCAGTCCGAATTGAGAACATTATACCAAATAATAAACAAAATACAGCAATGACAAAAGCAGATATTATCAGCAAAATTGTTGAAACCACAGGCCTCCCCAAGAAAGACGTCGCAGCCACCGTCGAGGCTTTTATGAGTGAAATTCGCACATGTATGGCTGACAATAAGGAAAATGTTTACTTACGTGGCTTCGGCACGTTTACCATCAAGCACCGCGCCAAGAAGACTGCACGTAACATCTCGAAGAACACTACTTTAGTGATTGACGCACACGACATTCCCTCTTTCAAGCCCGCAAAGAGTTTTGTCGAGCGAATGAAGTAAAATTATAACTCACAATTAATATTTTAAGATTATGCCAAACGGAAAGAAAAAGAAGGGCCACAAGATGGCTACTCACAAGCGTAAGAAGAGACTGCGCAAGAATCGTCATAAGAGCAAGTAAGCTCTGACGACATCAAAGGTTAATGAAAGGAGTGTACCAGAGGGACGAAAAGTCCT
>CAMOWH010000069.1:0-11390 GCA_946628315.1 uncultured Prevotella sp. | reverse complement strand
TGATGCCGCTGTTGGTGCCGAAGCCGTCCATCTCCGTCAGCAGGGCGTTCAGCGTGTTCTCGCGCTCGTCGTTGCCACCCATGGCGGGGTTCTTGCTTCGCGCACGGCCCACAGCGTCAATCTCGTCAATGAAGATGATGCAGGGAGCCTTCTGCTTGGCTTTTTCAAAAAGGTCGCGCACGCGAGAGGCACCCACACCCACAAACATCTCGACAAAGTCGGAACCCGACATCGAGAAGAAGGGGACACCGGCCTCGCCGGCTACAGCCTTGGCCAGCAGCGTCTTACCCGTTCCCGGAGGACCTACCAGCAGGGCACCCTTGGGTATCTTGCCACCTAACTCCGTATATTTCTGCGGATTCTTCAGGAAGTCCACAATCTCTTGCATCTCCTGCTTGGCACCTGCCTGTCCGGCTACGTCCTTGAAGGTGATGCCCAGGTCGCCGCCCTTCTCGTACATCTGGGCCTTCGACTTGCCTACGTTGAAGATGCCTGCGCCACCTATGCTGGCTCCACTACCGCCCATGCGGCGCATGAGGAACATCCATACGAAGATGATGCCGGCAAAGAACAGCACGTTCATCAGCAGCGAACTGAAGAACTCGTTGCCCTTGGAATTGTCGTACGAGAACTTGCCGCTGAACTTCTGCTCTTCGCGGGCTTGGTTCACAAACTGCTCTACCTGGTCCACAGAACCGATGGCCACTGTCACCGTGGGACTCTTGCCTGTCTGCTGCACGCCTTGGTGGAACACGTCGCGGATGTGTTCCGGCTTGACATACATCTCCAGCGTGTTGCTGTATTTGTTGACTACTATCTTGTCGGCATAGCCCTTCATGACCATCACCTTGAAGTCCGAGTACGATGTCTCCGTCTGTACGCTCGACTGCTCACTGCCCTGCGTGAAGTAGAGTAGGGCCAAGGTGAGGATTACCAGTCCGTATATCCAGTTCATGTTGAACCGGGGCATGTTCATCTGTGGCTTGTTATTTTGATTCTGTTGCACGTTCCTAATCTTATTTTTTTACCTAATTTACTCTGTTACTCTTTACCTTTTTACCTTTCCGTCAAGCTACGTCTGGAATCTGTGTCAGCTCTGCGTCATCCCACAGATGCTCCAGATCGTAATACTCGCGCACGTCGGGCAAAAAGACATGCACCAGCACGTCGCCATAGTCCATGGCCACCCACTGGGCGTTCTCCAGTCCTGCTACCGTCGCAGGCTTCTCGCCCATCTCCTTGCGGGCAAAGTCGCCTATAGACTCGGTGATGGCCTCTACCTGCGAGGGCGAATTGCCCTGACATATCACGAAATAGCGACAGATGGCCCCCTCGATACTGCTCAGGTCCGCCACCACGATGCGCTGTCCTTTCTTCTCTTGTATTCCTTTGGTAATCGTTTCTACTAAACTTGTTGTTTGTTCCATTGAATGTCTTTAGGTGTAAATATGGAATGCAAAGATACACCTTATAATTGACAAAACGGCTTAAAAAGAACTTTTTTTGCGATTTTTTATAAAAAACCTTCGATTTTTTTTGTTGTTTCAGAAAAAAGCACTACCTTTGCACCCGCAAATGAGAGATTTGCTCCTGCAAAGGATTTCAGTTTGGGGTATGGTGTAATGGTAACACTGCAGATTCTGGTCCTGCCTTTCCTGGTTCGAATCCGGGTACCCCAACCACCAAAAGAGAGGTTTCCACACAAGGAAACCTCTTTTTCGTGTGTGTCCGCTGAGTATCAGGCATATATAAAATCCCGCCATAGTTACCATTAAAGGCAACTGCGGCGGGATTCCTTTGAATCCTCTATGCCGGTGGCTTAGAACAGGAACGTCTTCTCCAGCCAGTAGCAGACGATACCTGCCAGGTAGCCGACGAAGGCTATCCAGGTAATCCTCTTCATGTACCAGCCGAAGGTAATCTTCTCCAGGCCCATGACCACGACGCCGGCAGCGGAGCCGATGATGAGCATGGAGCCGCCCACGCCGGCACAGTAGGCCAGCAGCTGCCAGAAGATGCCGTCGACGGCCATGTCGCCAGTCGGCGCTACGGGGTACATGCCCATGCAGCCGGCTACCAGTGGCACGTTGTCGACAATCGAGGAGAGGACGCCGATAATGCCCGTCACCAGATAGTGGTTACCCTCGAAGGCTACATCCAACGACTGTCCCAGCATGGTCAGTACGCCGATGGTCTCCAGACAGCCTACGGCCATCAGGATGCCCAGGAAGAAGAGAATGGTGTCCATGTCGATGCGCGACAGCATCTTCGACACGCGCTTCTGGGTGCCGCGGTTGTCGGCCGTGTCCTCGCTCTCCTGGTGGATGCCGCAATAGAAGATTTCCGTCACCGTCCATAGCACGCCGAGCACCAACAGGATGCCTACGAACGGCGGCAGATGGGTGATGGTCTTGAAGATGGGGACGAAGATGAGTCCTCCGACTCCGAGGAAGAAGATAGTCTTGCGCTGTCTGGCAGACAGACCGTCAGACTCTTCCACGACTGCGGACTCCTGCTGGGGAACCAGATTGCCCTTCAGCGACAGCGACAGGATGTAGGCCGGAATGACCATCGAGACGAGTGAGGGAATGAAAATCTCCATGATGACGCCGGCGGCGGTGATGACGCCCTTGTTCCACAGCATGATGGTGGTGACATCGCCGATGGGCGAGAACGCACCGCCCGAGTTGGCGGCAATGACCACCAGCGCAGCATAGATGATGCGGTCCGTCTTGTCGCTTACCAGTTTGCGCAGAATCATAATCATCACAATCGACGTGGTCAGGTTGTCGAGGATGGCCGACAGGATGAACGTCATGAAGGCGATGCGCCACAGCAGGGCTCGCTTCGACTTCGTCTGCAGCGTGTCGCGCACAAAGTTGAATCCTCCGTTCTGGTCTACCAGTTCGACGATGGTCATGGCGCCCATCAGGAAGAACAGCGTCGTGGCTGTGCTTCCGAGGTGGTGTTCAATGACCTCGCTGACAGCAGCAGCCTTCATCTCGCCAATGGCTGTGGCAACGTAGCTGGCCGGGTCAATCATGAAGAGTGTCCAAGTGGCTACGAACATCAGCAGCGCAATGGCAGCCTTGTTAATCTTCGTCACGCTCTCGATGGCTATGCAGAAATAACCGATGCAGAAGACAATGACGATAGCAATTGTTAATGTTGACATAATGTATGAATTTTTAGATTAATAAATAGTTTTAGTATTTCGCATATCGATGATGTCGTCACAGTATTCGCTCACCATAGTGCGGTGAGTGATGAAGAGGACGGTCTTGTCGGGGTAGCGGTCAAAGAGACGGCGGTACAGCACCTGCTCCGTCTTCTCGTCCAGCGCACTGCTGATCTCGTCCAGCAGGAAGATGTCGCCGCCATGCAACAGCCCGCGGGCAATGGCAATACGCTGGGACTGCCCCTCGCTGAGCCCGCTGCCGTGCTCGCCCACCTTATAATATCTTGTAGTATTCATTTTCTGTTATCAAGAATCGCATAAACACGCTTAAACGCGAATATTGTCCGCAAAGGTACAAAATAATTGTGAGAATATCAAAGAATTGGGATAACTTTAGAACGTTAGCTAAAAAAACGAGCCGTAATCTCATCCACGACGAGCCGTAACCTCACTTATGACGAGATTACGGCTCGCTGTCTACAAGATGACGACTTGCTGTTTGCTTCTGAAAAAAAGAACCCGCAGGGCGTAGTGGCCTGCAGGTTCCGTCAGTAGTAGTTTGTGTATGTTTGTCCTTAGGAATCGGAGCCTGTTAGAATTTGCAGCGGAGGCCGGCACATGCCAGTCCTTGTTCGCCCCAGCCCAGTTCGGTGAAAAGGCGGAAACGTTTGCCACCTACTTCAAGACCGACGGCTGACACCTGGAAGTTGAATGATCCACTCTTCTCCTTGTCGGTTGTACTCTTTTGCTCTCCCGTAATGGAGAATATGGTATAGCCCACAGCTGCTTTCGAGTAGAATCCGAAGTGGTTGGAGGTGTACCAACTGAACTTGACTGCCGGCATAATAGTATAATACAAGTTGGTAAGTTCTGTGCCGTTGATAGTTTCCTTGTGAGACTTGTAGACACCGACACCCCCCACACTGACCATGGGGCAGAGGTGGTGGAAATACTCAAGGGCCAAAGGACCGAAATAGGTTCCACTCTTCCCCGTCATGGCATCGGTGTAAATATCCAAGAAGTTGGAATTAGCTACGACACCATAGCTAATCCCAATTTCATTCACGAGGTCGTCTTCGTCTTGTGCGCTTGCGCTCAGTGTAGCTACCATTGCTGCCAGTATCAATAAATATTTTTTCATACTTTTGCTTGGTTGTTATTTCTTTATTACGTGCTGCAAAGTTAAGAAAAGTTGAGCGCAAAACAAAAAAAATCGTTTGTTTTTTTCTGCGACAGGCTATTTTTGTTTGAGATATAGTTTAACTTCCGAGTTCAGACCGCTCTTCACGGGCGTCCAGTTCTCATAGGTCGTCTTCTTGTAGTTGATGTCCACGACATTGATTTCGTTCATCTTACGCCACTTGATTCCCTTTCGGTCCAAGTCTGCAATGCGGTTGGCTGGCAGGTTGGTGACCTCAATGCGCAGCTCGTTAGTCCCTTTCCGCAGTGCATCGCGGCAGTCCAGCACGAAGGGCACTGCCCATGCACAGCCCAGAAAACGGCCGTTCAGATAGACGCGAGCTGATTCGCGGACGTCGCCCAAATCAATCATCCAGTGCTGGCGAGCCTGCTGCTTGGTCAGACGGAATGTGGTGGTATATACACCTGTACCCATCGTGATGGCAGCCTCAGGACTGAGCGCCTCCCAGGTCTGGAGGTGGTCTAAGTGGAAGGTGCCAGTTACTTGGGGAGTCTCTTCGGTGAAGGTAAGCGTCCACGGGCCGGTGATGGGGAGAGTGGAGGGGAAACTATTCGGAATAGTTAAACTATTGATACTGGTCTGGCTGGTCTTGAGTATCCGGCTTTCACCAGAGCGCAAATTTATAAGCAGTTTGCCGTCAGTGATGGTAGCAGGGGTGATGTCGCCCGTCATGGGGTCATACCACGTAGCGCCTTGGCAGGGAACGGCCAGTGCCACGTTGGCGGTGATGTCGTCGGGTGTCAGGTTGGCCATGAAGTAGTGCCAGCCGTCCTCTGTCTTGCGGCGGATGGCACGCAGACGGAGGTCGCGCTTCATCGGCTCCGCCTGGGCATAGCGGGCCATGGCTTGTGGGTTTTCTCCGTCTATCACGTAAGCCTTCAGGGGAGTGAGCAGGGCTTTCAGCCGGTCGTCGACCGTCGTTCCCGTGGGAATGATGAGCGCCCGATATTGGGTACCGCCCTCGGTGACGAGTTTGCCGTTCTCGATACGGACCTTGGCTAACTGCCGGTCGCTGATATAGTCGCAGTCATATCCCAGACTGTCGATGGTCAGGATGCTGTGAATGAACTGAGGCGCCTTCTCGTCCATAGTGTGGATGTCGAACTGCATCAGCAGATCCTCACCGCCACGGCGGTTCTTGCTGGCTTGCTTGTCGTCGTCGTTGCGTGGACCGCGGATGCGCCACATGTCACGCACGGGCAGATAGACCAGGAAATCATTGTCCGGTTTTCCCAACTGTAGAAAACTCTGACACCTTTCTATATATTGCATCAGGTAGGGGGCGTCGCGCCAGATGGAGTTGGTGGGTGACATGTCGATGCTGGCGTAGAACTTCCAGCCGGGCCACGTGTCATCCTTGGGCGAGTAACAGGTGCCGTGAAAGTAGACGTGGTTCACACCGCAGGTGAACATGAGGTCCAGGTCAGGCTTCATCTGCGACAACGAGGTGCGGAAGTGCTCCGTCAGCCACGTAAATGTTTCGCTGGAGGTCAGCGGCTTACCCATGACGTGGGCAGCAGAAGGAGCGTACTTGAGCATGGAAACATCGCTGAAGTTCTTGCGGGTCATGCCAGGGTCGGTACGCAGTCCCTTGATGCCGAACTCGGACAGGCCGAAGCCCTCAATTTCAGGAATGTCGACAGCCGCATAAAGGTCGAGCAAGTTGGCAGGAGAGCCATGAGCCTGGTTGCGCACCTTGACCCCGTGGCGGTGAGCCCAGTCCACCCATTGCAGGGTGAAGTTCTCGTATAGCAGGTCGCTCAGTGTTTCGCGATAGTCGGCAAGCACCTGATTGCCATCGTCAATGTCGCCTAACAGCTCGGGCAGGTGCTGTCGGAGGTCGTAGCCCCTACGCTTCTGGAACTCGTCGAAGAGCGTGGGTGTCCAATTGGCGCGGTAGACTTCGTAGCTGTCATTAAAGAAAGTATGCGGGTAGGGTACACCAGACTCGGCAAAAGCCTTGTCGAAACGCTCCAAATAGTGTCGGACAGCCTCACGGTCAAAATGGTCCACTACCCAGCCCTCGCCGCCTGGGGCTGCACGTTTTACCTTTTGCTTGGTGCGACCTATTTCCACCTTATAGATATTCTTTCCGTTGACGATGCTGTCTTTGAAAATAGCTTTGCAGGCAGCCTGTTCCAACGAAACCTGCGGACCACCGAAGGGCCAGCCCGTGCCACAGTTCATATCTACCTCGATACCCAACGGTTTACTGATGTCCTGCACGTCCTTCAGGGCCTGCATCCATCGGGGAGACAGAAAGTCGATATTGTTCTTGTCGTTGCCCTGCACCCCATAGAGTGGGGTAATCTCCACGGCTCCGATGCCTACACGGGCATATTCCGACAGGTTCCATTGCAGATTGGGTTTGTCTACTGCCGATCCGAGCCACCACCAGCGCGTGCCGGCTTTAGCCTCGGGTTTGGGCGTGGGCCACGACTGAGCCGATGACGGTAGAACGGTAAGGAGGTAAAAGGGTAGGAAAATGAGAAAGCGTTTCATCGTGTCAGTAATTTGTAGTATTCAGAAAGCCCGAGCAGATAGCAGCCCGTGCCATAGTCTTCGAAATCGGGTACGGAAGTGAAGGTGACGGGCTGACCTGCTGAAGGATCCTTGCCCGTGCCTTGGTTCCATCCCAGGAATCCGTCTTTGTGGAGGCAACTCTTCAGAGCCTGCCAAGCCTTGTCGCAGGCAGGACGGTACTGGGCGTCTTTCAGCAGACCATGCTGGATGCCCCATGCCATGCCATAGAGGAAGAGGGCCGTACCTGTCATCTCAGGGCCGGGATAGTCTGCATCACTAACCAGGCTGGCGTGCCAGAATCCGTCGTCGTGCTGGCATTCCAGCAGTGCCTTGCTCATCAGGAGAAAGTCTTTTTTCAGTTCCTTGTATTCTTTGCTCTTCACGGGCAGCTCATTCATGCAGCGTACCAAGGCAGCATACACCCAGCCGTTGCCTCGGCTCCAGTAGCAGTTCTTTCCGTCCTTCTCCTTATATGGAGCCACATAGTCCTTGTCGCGCCACCAGAGGCCTTCCTTCACGTTGAAGCATCCTCCTCCACATTCGTTGCGCGTCCAGCGGTAGCTCTTCATTCCATAGTCGAGATAGCGCTTGTCCTGGGTTTGTGCGTACATCTTGATATAGACAGGCATGGCCATCTGGATGGCGTCAATCCATGTCCAATAGTCGTGTCGGCCAGTTGCCATCTGCTTCTCCAGATTTTCCTTGGTGGGTTCAAGCGTGCCTTTTTTGGTCAAGAGGTAATACTCAATATAGGTTTGCTCGCAACACTGGTCGTCGGCATCGGTTGTCTTGGTACCGTTGCGCGGTGTCCACTGATGGAAGTCTGCCCATTGTGAGGTATAGTCCAGATAACGTTGTTGGGGGTCGATGGTGTAGAGTGCCATCAGCCCTTCGTAATACACGGCACGAGTCCATAGCGACGAAGGTCGCACTTTCTTTACGTTTGTCGGTTGTGTGGGGTCACTGTACTTCGTCATGAAGTAGTCATTGGTCTGTCGTGCAGCTTGCAGCACATCTGTTTGAGCTGAGGCAGTAGTATAGCCACAGCATAGCAGGCATGAAAGAAGAAATGTTTTCATTGTTTATTTCGTTTCTAGTTTGGTGATGAGAGTTTTGAATGTTGTAGAGCGTGTTTTCAGCGTGACCGTTGAGGGCATTCGGCCTGCACGCAAGATGACCATTGCTTTGCCTTGCCATAGGCGGCGGTGATTAGTCGCATTCAGCTCGTTGCTGTTAATGTCGCCATTGGTAACGGCAACGATACGGGCATCACCTCCTACCTCGAATGACAGCTCGTCGTTGCAACTCAGCACCGGGCGGCCCTTGCTGTCTACTGCTGTGAGTCTGATATGTTGAAGATCAATGCCGTCAGCCTTCCACTGGCTATTGTCAGGCTCAGCAATTATCTTGACGGCTTTACTTGTCGTCTCCAATGCGTGACGAGCAACTGCTTTGCCGTTCCGGTAGGCAACGGCCTCTAACTTGCCAGGGTGGTAGGATATGCCGTTCCACGTTATTTGGTTGCGATGTTTGGCATCTTGCGGGTTTTGCTTGCGACCCAGACTCTTGCCGTTGAGTATTAATTCCACTTCGTCGCCATTGGTATAGATGACCATGTCGGCCTTAGAGCCCTCGGGGCGGTTCCATAACTCCGATTGCCGGTCGGTGCCTGTTGTAATGCCGTTCCATTCCACACCGGCATTCTTATTCTCCAGGACACTGATACGCACCATGGGTTCATCGCTGAAAAACGATTTCATGAAATAGGCCTTGGGCTTGGGCTCTAACGAAATGTAGAACACTCCTTGTGCCCATCCCTTGGCTGGCCATCCCTGCGATTCTCCTAAGTAGTCAATGACTCCCCAATAGGCAAGTCCTATGACCTTGTCGAGATTCATCTCAAAGTAGTTGGGCCCCATGGCTGCCGTTGATGCTTCGCTTTGATAGAAAGTCATCCATGGGAAGCGTCGGCTGTCGCCGGGGAAGTACATATAGCGGTAGTTATAGGCCTGAATGTCTGTTTGCATGGCCAACGCGCAGGGCAATGAGTCTGTTTCCCAGTTGCGATAGCGTGGGTGCATGGCTACTGTTACCAAGCGGGTAGAGTCGTATCGCTGTAATACGGGCTTCATCATCTTGAAGCATGTCACACCGAAATCATTGAAGGGCTGGTTAGGGTCTTGTTGCAGTTCGTTGCCGAGACTCCACAGTACCACACTCGGTGAGTTCCGGTCGCGTTTTACCCATTCAGTTACATCACTTGCCCAGTGGTTCATGAAGGATACCCGTCCGCCGCTGTGTTGGTCAGTCCATTTGTCGTAGAGCTCGTCAACGACTAAGATACCATATTGGTCACACAGTTTGATGAAGTCCCTGCTATACGGATTGTGTGATGTTCGTACATGGTTGATACCAAAGCCTTTGAGCATTTGCAGACGCTTTTCGATGGCTCGGGGGTAGGCAGCAGCACCTAAGGCGCCTAATGTGTGGTGGTTTGCAAAGCCCTTGAGCAATACTTTCCGTCCGTTCAGCTTGAGCCCGTACGCAGGACCAATCTCTATGGTACGGATGCCAAACGTTTCGCTTACTTCATCGGCCACACTGCCGTCCTCGCGCAGAAGCGTAACGACAGCCTTATACAGGTTAGGATGATCAGTGTCCCACAGTTGAGGTGCGGGGATGGTCACTTCCTTTAACGGCACTTCTGTTGTCCTTGAGGCAGCGATACGCTGGTTGCTTTCCTTGCCTGCATATACCAATTGCCCCTGAGGGTCAAAAATCCGTAGCATGAAATGGGTGGTCTTCGACTTCGTCCGGTTGGTCACTTCGGCTGTCACCTTGACATGGCGGTTGTCGGATGTCGTAATGTAAAGTGGATGCCGTTCAAAATACAAATCAGCGGGCGTTGTCACCATACTGACATTTCGGATTAGACCACCTCCGGTATACCACCGTGAGTTACGCTCTGTCATCGTATGAGCCTTGACTGTCAAGATGTTATCGCCTTCGCGAAGCAACTTGGTCACGTCGATTTCAAATCCCACATATCCATAGTCGGTACCGCCTATGCGATGACCGTTCAGGTAGACATCACCGACGAGCATGATGCCCTCAAAGTCTAACAGCGTGCGGGTGTTGCCCTTTTTCTTATAGTTCAGGGTTTTTCGATACCATCCGGTGCCCATCTCTTTAAAACCTCGGGCTGATAAGCGAGACTTGATGTTGGCGGCAACATCACTATTGTCGGCTTTCTCGTCTTTGGCAGGTACCACCCATGGCTGTTCTATCTGGAAGTCGTGCGGTACATCAACATGTGTGGCATTTGAAAAAAGTGAGTCACGGGAAAACTCCCAGTCGAAGTTCAGGGATTCTACATGCCTTCCTTGTGAGCAGGCAAGGATGGGAATGCTCATCAATGCGCTCACGAAAATGGCAAAACGTACCATGTGCATATCATTACAAGAAAGTTAAATTATACATTTTAAGTTTTTCTCCAACTGTGCTGTACTGCTGGCTCCCACCAATACCGACGTAACTCCTTTTTGCTGGAGAATCCATCGCAATGCATAGTCAGCCAGCGTGCGCCCTTCGGCTTGCGCCTCATTATTCCACGCCTTCAGCTGTTCTAATAGTTCTGGTGTCAGCATGTCGTGGCGCAGGAAGTGCTCTTTGGCCATGCGCGAGTCTTCAGGGATGCCGTTCAGGTATCGGTCAGTCAGCAGCCCCTGTGCCAGAGGCGAGAAAGATATGAATCCAACGCCTTCCTGACAGCATAAATCCATGATGCCTTCCTCCAGAGGACTGCGGTCAAGCATATTCAGGCGCCCTTGATAGATGAGTAGTGGCGTGTCATGGTTGCGAAGATAGGTGATGGCTGTCTTTGTAGCTTCCAGAGGCCATCTGGAAATTCCGATATATAACGCTTTCCCTTGTCGTACGATGTCAACAAGAGCCTGCAGCGTCTCCTCTAAAGGAGTCTCTGGGTCATAGCGGTGCGAATAGAACAGGTCTACATATTCCAGATGCATACGTTTCAGGCTTTGTTCTAACGATGCTATCAGATACTTTCGTGACCCCCAGTTGCCATAGGGCCCAGGCCACATGTCATAACCAGCCTTCGTTGCTATAAACAGTTCGTCACGGTACGGTTTCAAGTCTTCATCCATCAGATGTCCAAAGGTTGTCTCCGCACTTCCGTACGGTGGCCCGTAGTTGTTGGCCAAGTCCATGTGCGTGATACCGTGGTCAAATGCATATCTGACAATGCTTTTAGAACGTTCATAGGAATCGCATCCTCCGAAATTGTGCCAAAAGCCTATACTCACCTGTGGAAGCAATACGCCGGAGCGACCGCAACGGGCATATTTCATCCCGTTTTCATATCGCTGAGAGTCAGCTTGGTAGTTGTTCATCATAGTTTGTTGTTTTAGTAAATCAACTGCAAAGATAATGTAATTTTTTGATATGAACAAGAGAAATGGCTAAAAA
>CAMOWH010000068.1:0-11504 GCA_946628315.1 uncultured Prevotella sp. | reverse complement strand
GCTATTGTGGCACACCACAATCGCAGGTGGTTTTCGTAAACCGGGTGCAAAGGTACGCTTATTTTTTGAATTACGTGCACTTTTGGAGAAAAAAATTTGTGATTGTGCTGAAAAAGAGTTATCTTTGCAACCAAATTACTAACGGAATGAGTCGATTATTTTGCGCGTTACTGCTTTTATTGTTAGCTTGGGAGTGCTGTGCCCAAGATGTTATTGTCGTTAAGAAAGGCGATGTCCAGAGTCTTCTGGAAGCTATCAAGACCGCCAGTAACCGTAATCGTGACAGGGATTCGGAGCGAATCTTCATTCTTATACCCGACGGCTATTATGACCTTGGCGAGAAGACGTTGACCCGGGTGGCGGGAAACAATATCGCACTGGTAGGGCAGAGCATGGAAGGCACCATCATTCGCAATGCTCCCAGCACCAAGATTGAGAGCATCAGCAAAACGGCTGTGCTACAGAACCGTGGAAAAGGCAACTACTATCAGGACCTGACGCTGCGCAACGACCTCGACTACTACCACGTCGAGCCCGACGGACGCGCCGTGTGTCTGCAGGACAAGGGCGACCGGACCATTTGCAACCGTGTGCGTATGTTATCCTATCAGGATACGTACTATTCGGACTACGAGAAAAGTCACAACTACTTTCAGGACTCTGAAATTCATGGCACCATCGACTTCATCTGCGGAGCCGGTGACGTGTGGTTCGAGCACTGTCTGCTTGTCACGGAGAAGCGTCGCCGCGACGGGTCGGGGGTGATCATCATCATGGCTCCCCGGACGTCGGAGACCAAGTGGGGCTATGTGTTCAACCGCTGTACTATCGTCAATGATGAGTCTGCGTTCTACTACGGTCGCGGTTGGCACACCAATCCGCGCTGCGTATGGCTCTATACCACACTGATGACTCCTGAGAAACTGATGCCAACCCGTTTCGACCCTGAGGGCATGAAGATATCAAGCAACTATTTCAAGGAATATGGTACCATGGATGCCCGTGGTCGCGACATCACCCCAAAAACCAATGTGGTGCGGTTTACCTTGCGCGACCACACGCAGCCCTTCACGGCCGAGACGGTCATGACGCGTGACGAGTTGAAGCAGTACACCCTAAAGAACGTCTTTGGCTGGTGGCAGCCTAAGAAGGAACTGAAACGGCTGGAACGGCAAAGCAGGAAATTGAAGAAACGCTATAAACTGAATTGACATGAAACGCTACCTACTCCTCCTTTTGTGTTGTACCGTGGCCCTGCTCAACAGCCGCGCCCAGCAAGTCCTCGTCGTCGAGAAGGGCAACGCCCAGAGCCTGCTCAACGCTATCAGCAAGGCCAACGAACTCAATGCCAGCCAGGACGCCCCACAACTCTACATCCTCATCCCCGACGGCCTCTACGACCTCGGCGAGCGCGTCCTCACCCGACTCACCGGCCATCACGTTGCTCTCATCGGACAGAGCATGACGGGCACCGTCATCCAGAACAAGCCCGACATCAAGAACGAAGGACTCAGCAAGACCGCCGTCATCCAGAACCGAGGCCAGAACAACTACTTTCAGGACCTCACCCTGAAGAACGCTCTCGACTACTATGCTGCCGGCTCAGCCGGACGTGCCGCCACCCTGCACGACAAGGGCACCCGCACCATCTGCAACCGCGTGCGGCTGCTGTCCTACCAGGACACCTACTATTCCGACAACGACCAGTGCCAACTTTACTTCCAGGACTCCGAGATTCACGGCACCGTCGACTTTATCTGCGGCGATGGCGACGTATGGTTCGAGCGTTGCCTTCTGGTCACCGAGAAGCGCACCCTTGACGGCAGCGGGCGCAATGTCATCACCGCCCCCAAGACCTCTAAGACCCCCTGGGGCTACATCTTCAACCACTGCACCGTCCAGAACATCGTCTCCAACTTCGAGTACGCCCGAGGCTGGAGTGGCACCCCACATAGCATCTGGCTCCATACCACCCTGCTCACCCCCGAGAAGCTCAATCCCACACGCTTCGACAGCCACGGTATGCGCACCGTCCAGAACGACTTCAAGGAGTATGGCACCATCGACGCTCAGGGCCGCGACATTACCCCTCGCAGCAATGTCGTCACCTTCACCCTCAAGGACGAGAAGAACCCCGTAGAGACCATTCTCACTGACGACGAAGCCAAGCGTTACACCATCAAGCGCGTCTTCCCCGGCTGGAATCCCCAGAAGGTCATCAGGCAGACAGAAAAGAAAGCCAGAAAACTAATGAAGCGCCTCCAGTAAGAGACGCTTCAAAAATTTTCGAAAAAATTGGGAAAACTCAAATAAATTTGGCTTTTCTCTCGACTTTTCGTAACGCTAAACTAAAACAAAGACAAATATGAAAAGACTACTGACACTTTTGATGGCGTTGGCGATTTTAATCGTGACGGCTCAGGCACAACGCGGACGAGGGGGCAGGAACCTGCCTACTCACGAGAAGGAGGACTTTTACAAGACGGAAGAGGCTCAACGCATAGGTGACCAGGTGCTGCTCTATCAGCGTGTGACGGGCGGTTGGCCCAAGAACATCAACATGTCGCGGCCGCTGACTGACGAGGAACGGGCTCAGGTGTTGCGTGACAAGGAACGCCGTGACGACTCTACGACGGACAATGGTGCAACGAATATGCAGATGCTCTATCTGGCAAGACTCTATCAGGCTACGAAGGTGGAGCGCTACAAGGAGGGATTCCGGAAAGCGGTTGCGTACCTGCTGAGCGGACAGTACGAGAATGGCGGCTGGCCCCAGTTCTGGCCAGAGATGCATGGCTACCAGACTCACATCACGTACAACGACGATGCAATGGTGAACACGATGAACCTGTTGCGTGCTGTGGCTCAGCAGAAGGCACCCTATCAGGGATTGGCAGATGAGGCTCTGCGCCAGCGTTGTATGAAGTCGTTTGACAAGGGCGTGGAGTGCATACTGAGAACCCAGATGCGCAACAAGGAAGGACAGCTGACGGTGTGGTGCCAGCAGCACTATCGTGACACCTATGAGCCTGCTCCTGCACGTGCATACGAATTGCCGTCGTACTGCTCGATGGAGAGTGCCAGCATTACGAAGTTGCTGATGTCGCTGCCTAACCCTGACGAGCGGGTGAAGAAGGCTGTCCACGCGGCTATGGCGTGGTTTGACAAGTATAAGTTGACGGGACTTCGTGTCCAACGCCACGGCCCTTGGGCCAGCATGGACGGCGATACCAAGCTGGTGGAAGATGCCAATGGCGAACCCATCTGGGGACGCTACTACGACCTGAAGTACTGCGAGCCATACGTCTGCGACCGTGACGGGCTGCCTCGCCGCAGGTTGGAGGACATCGGTCACGAGCGCCGCAACGGCTATGCGTGGTTTGGCAGCCGTCCTGCCGAGCTGTATTCGGTCTACGACAAATGGGCTGACCGGTATGACCCTCAGCACAAGGTGACAGTCAGTTTGGCGACCAAGGGTGCGAACGAGAACGGCCTCATTGACCTGTTCCGTCAGCCTCAGAAGGACCTGAACGACTTTGACGTCGTGGTGAATGCTGGTGAAAGTATCCAGGCAGCTATCGAAAAGGCACCTCTGAAACCCACCAAGCCCTTCAAGATATTCATTCGCAAGGGGCTCTATCAGCAGAAGGTCATCATTGACCGTCCCCACATCGTGCTGGTGGGCGAACAGCGTGACAGCACGTGTATTGTGCTGGCTGAGACGGAGGACACCCGTACCATCAAGGAGTACCACGGACAACCCGTACACCACGGCGTGGTGGTGTTGCAGGAAGGTGCTGACGACTGTGTCATCAGCGGGCTGACCGTCTATAACAACTATGGCACCGTAGTGGAGCCTGGGAACACGAAGCACCAGATGGCCGTCTACGGGCGTGCTACACGCACCATCGTCATCAACAGCAATATCTGGGCCGATGGTAACGACGCCCTGTCACTGTGGGCCCGCGAGGGGGGAATGTACTACCATGCAGACCTCTATCTGCGTTGCCCGGGTGTGGACTTCCTGTGTCCGCGAGGCTGGTGCTATGCCACCCGTTGTCGGCTGTATGGTGACGGTCGGGCACTCATCTGGCACGACGGCCGCGGCAATGCCGATCAGAAGTTGGTAATCACCAACTCGCAGTTCGACGCCAAGCGTCCCACACCGTTGGGCAGATACCATCACGACTCACAGTTCTACATCGTGAACTGCAAGCTGTCGGAGAACATTCTCGACCAAAACATCGAACACGCCTACAAGGGCCGTACCGCCGAGGAGATGGCCAGGGAAGGCAAGGTGCTTGACCCGTGTCCGTTGGGACAGCGTACCTACTATTACGGCAATCGGCGTGACGGTGGGCACAGCGGCTGGCTGAAAGATAATCTGAAGACGGCACCCGGAAGTCCTGAGTTCCACATGATTACCGCCTCGTGGACGTTTGACGGGAAATGGGATCCGGAGCAGCACATCCGTGAACTATGGAATGTGCTGGCATATTGAAAAAATAATTGCAGAATCGTTTGGCTTTTCGCTCGAATTGTACTATCTTTGCACCAAAAATAGGAGAGTATGGCACTGAACTTAGACAAGAACTTGAAGCGCTATTATAGTATCCGCGAGGTGGCAGAGATGTTTGGGCTCAACGAGAGTACGCTACGTTACTGGGAGCAGGAGTTCCCCTATCTGAAGCCGAAAACGAGCGGGCCGGCTAAGATACGCCAGTATCAGGAGAAGGATATTGAGCAGATAAAGCTGATACACAACTTGGTGAAGGTTCGCGGCTTTAAGTTGGCAGCTGCCAAGAAGATTATCAACAGCAATCGCGACGGTGCCGACCGAAAGGCAGAGGTGCTGACAAGGCTGATAGACATACGTGCCGACTTGCAAGCACTGAAAAAACAAATGGACTACCTCGTGTAGCCCATTTGCTTTTTATATCATACCTTCCTCTTTATTTCATCATCTCACGGACGGCAGCCTCCAGTTGCGGGTCGCGTCCGTTGATGTAGTCTTCTGGGCTATTGTAAACCTCGATGTCGGGCCACAGTTCCTGATTTTCCATATACTGTCCCTTCATGTCCTTCTTGCCCACCTGGGGAATACCAAATACCAGGGTCGGGTCCATCAGCGTCTCCCACCAGACTGAGGTGGCAGTACCGGCCACAGGGCTGCCAATGAGTTTGCCGATGCCGAGTTCGCGATAAACCCACGGGAAACCGCTGCCGTTGGAGTAGCAGTCTTCGTTCATCAGCACACACGACTTACCTACCCATTTGTTCAGCGGGTCACGACCCACGTACTGTTCGCGTGGGACGAAGTTGTGGTACAGCCGTCCGCTGAGCAGGGTACACAGGTCGTCGTGCAGCCAGCCACCACCGTTATAGCGCTCGTCGACGATGACTGCCTTGCGGTTGCGGTTCTTCTCGTTCAGCATCTCGCTGTAGACTTCGCGGAAACCGGCACTGTTCATAGACTTGATGTGGACGTAAGCCACCTGACCGCCAGAGAGGCTGTCTACCAGTTGGCGGTTACGGTCTACCCAGCGTTTGTAGATGAGCGTGTTCAACTGTGACTGACTGACGGGCTTCACCACGACGTTGAACGTCTTGCCGCCCTTGCGTACACTGACGTGGACAGGTTTGCCTGCCTTACCGTCCAGCATCCAGTTGTAGTCTTCGCCGGCCTTGATGGGGTGGCCGTCTATCTGTTCAATGATGCAGCCCTTGGTCACTCCCGTGTTCTTGACGGCAAAGGGACCGCGCTTGATGACCTCTTCCACCTTCAGCCCGTCGCCTTCGTAGCCGGCATCGAAGAATAGTCCCAGACTGGCCGTCTTGAGTGAGGCTCCGCTGGCATAATAGCGGGCACCTGTATGCGAACCGTTCAGTTCGCCCAGCATCTCGCTCAGCATGTCACGGAAGTCGTAGTTGTTGTTGATGTGAGGCAGGAACTTCTCGTATATCTTGCGATAGCCGTCCCAGTCGACACCATGTATCTTGGGGTCATAGAACTTGTCCTTGACCTGTCGCCACACGTGGTCAAACAGGTACTGGCGTTCTTGGTAGGGCTTCCAATTGAAGGGAGCCTCGAAGGCCACCGTCTCCTGCTTGTGTTTGCTCAAGTCCAGTTTCTTGATGCCCTTGGATACCAGATAGAGGTGCTTGAAGTTCTTGTCAGCCACCAGATTGCCCGGGCCGATGTCTTTCATCACCAGCTCGGTCTTTTGCTCGCGGGTGTTCTGCATCCATAGGTCGTAGCCGTCTTCGAAGGAAGCCTGATAGTATAAGGTGTCGCCTCCGGGTGTCAGGACGGCATCGCCCAGATGGCTGGAGTTGGCTGTCAGTCGCAGAATGCGGTCCTTGGCGTTCTCCAAATCGAATACAAGTTGAGGCTTAGCCTTTTCGCTGTCTTTTGAATGCTTCTTGTCGCCCTTCTTCTTGTCCTTTTTATCCTTCTTCTCATCGTTCTTAGCCTCTGCCTTTGCTTCCTTCTCTGCTGCTTCCAGTACTTCTTTCTCTTCCTTGGTCATGCGGAAACGCTCGTAAGCGTCCAGGTCGAAGAACATGATATATACGTCCTCTTCGGCTCCCCAACTGCCATGACTGCGATAGCCGGCGCGGTCGCTGCTCCATATCATGGCCTTGCCTCCCAGCACCCATTTGGCATTGGAGTCGCTATAGCCACTATTGGTCAGGTTGTGCACCTCTCCGTTGCCACTGGCGCTGACCAGCGCCACGTCAGGACTGTGCCAGCCACCGTTGCCGATGTAGCTGCACAGCAGCCATTTGCTGTCAGGGCTCCACTCGAACCACAGGTCGCCATCGGAATAAGAGTACTGGTATTTGCCGTCAAGTACCGTCCTTACAGCCTTGGTCGCCACGTTCATCACCTTCAGGTCGCCACGGTTCTCGAAGAACGCAATCTCCTTGCCGTCAGGACTGAACTGAGGCTGTTGTGAGGTCAGGTTGGTCTTGGTCAGTTGTTCTTCCTTCAGCGTAGTGGCATAGGCAAACTGCTTTTCTGCCTTATTCTCAATCGTGGTACGGAAAATCTGCCACACACCGTTTCTTTCAGCAGCATATACAAGACCCCTTCCATCAGGGGCGAAGCTGATGTTGCGTTCCTGTTCAGGGGTGTCGGTAATCTGCTTGGTGGTCTTATAGTCGATGGATGTCACGTAGACGTCGCCATGCATGATAAAGGCTATCTCCTTGCCCTTGGGCGACAGGCATATTTCCCGGGCTCCGCTGCTCTGTACCTTGCGTACCAGTTCCTGGTCGGTGCGGTCCGTCAGGATGCTGATGTTTACCTTGTGTGCTACACCTTTCTTATATATATAGATTTCGCCGTCATAGCCATAGCACAGTGTGCCATCGTGTGATGCCGTCAGAAAGCGGACGGGATTCGTCTGATGGTGTGTTATCTGCTGCTCCTGACTGCCGTCTAAGTGGTGCTTCCAGATGTTGAACGTGCCATCCTTCTCGCTCAGGTAGTAGAACGACTGTCCGTCGGCATCCCATACGGGATTGCGGTCTTCGCCACGGAAGGCTGTCAGGCGCTTGAACTGCCTGTCGCTTTCTTTGCTGCCAGCCTGTTTCATCAGCCAGATGTCACGGGTAATAGCGCTTTGGTGGTGCTTGCGGAATGCATCTTCGTAACCTTTGCAGTCGTGGTAGAGCAATCCGCCCTGAGGATGGATGCTGATGTTCTCCATCGTGATGAGTGAGAACAGCTTGGACCTGCCTCCTTGCGTGCTGACCTGATAGACCTGTGGAAAAACGCCCTCAGGCAGCAGACTGGCCTGAGCGGTAGGCATCTGGGCACTGTTGTATAAGATGTGACCATTGTCCAGGAATGCGGTGGGTGTCTCATTGGCACTGTGGGTAGTCAGTCGGGTAGGGACACCTCCCTGGCGGTTCATGATGTAGACATCTAAACTTCCTTCCCTATCCGAAGCGAAGGCTATCTGCTTTCCGTCAGGACTCCATACGGGGTTGGCATCATAAGCCGGATGAGTGGTCAGTTGTTTGGCAGCTCCGCCAGTTGCGGGAACCGTAAAAAGGTCTCCTTTATAGGAGAATGCAATGGTCTGCCCATCGGGCGATATGGCAGGAAAACGCATCCATAACGGACTCTCTTGAGCCAGTGCGGTCATAGAAGCCGCCCATAGCAGGGTGGTTGATAATAGTTTCATAAAATGATATGAAGGGTTAGTGAATAGAATTGCTATTTGCCGACGGTCCAGTTGTCATTGATACTGAACACCCGTTCCAGAGTAATCTGCTGAGCCTCCTTCTTGGTCAGCTGGCGGCTCCAGCCTACGCGCTTGTCAGTAGCGGCACCCTCGCCCCGGTTGTTGTATTCCATGTAGCGGGCTGTCTTCACGGCCTCCGGACGCCACTGGTGCCAGCCTTCGGGACGGATTTGCCTGGGTAGTTCGCAATTCATGAACAGCGTATATCCGTAGTCTCTCCAAGGGCGCCCCAAGTACACTTTGTCTACATGGGGTGCTGTGGTGATGCGACAGTTGTTGAAGATGTAGCCGTAGTTGACATCTTGTGGCGTAGAAGCCGCAGTGATGTAGGAATTGGCCTTGCAGTAGATGTCGCAGTTCTCGAACCATGCTGTCGAGGGACCGAAAATGAAGTCGGTCGTACCTTCTATGTAGCAGTCCTTGAAATAGTGACGGCACTTGGCATTGCCTGTATAGATGGTGTCCTGATGTCCTAAGAATCGGCAGTTGATGAATGTCAGACGGTCTCCTTCCGTATGCAAGGCTACTGCCTGTCCCAGTCGGGCGGAGTTGTTCTCAATAGTGATGTTTTTCAGCGTAATGCGTTGTCCTTGTATCTTCAGCGTGAAGGTTCGGAAGGTACCAATCTTCTTGGGCTCTCCCTGGGCTGTCAGTGGGGTGATGTCTGACATGATGTTGGCATGGTCGTCCCAGGTGATGACGGTCTGGTCGCGGTCTTCGCCACAAATCTCGATATTGGTAAGCCACTGGGGAACCACCAACTTCTCTTTATACGTTCCTTTCTTGACATAGATGACCTTGTGGTACTCCATGAAAGCTCTGCAGACCTCGATGGCGTCTGCGACATTGCGAAATTGTCCTGTTCCGTCTCTGGCAACCACCAGGGTGTCAGGATTGTCATACTGGCTTGCTGCCTTGGCTGTCAGTATACAGCAGATTAGCAGCATGAATGTTAGTAGTCTGTTCATAAAGCTTGTATTTTTGATAGGTTTGGTGTTACATGATTTGTGCGACTTCTTGCAGGCCGTCTATCGCTTTCAGGGCTTTCATGATGTTTTTGACATCTTCGCGGTCGTGTACCCTCAGTTCTATGCTGCCGTCGAAAACCCCTTCCTCACTGCTGATGGTGAGTTTGTGGATGTTGACATTCATCTGCGACGAGATGATGCGCGACACATCCATCAGGATGCCCACACGGTCAATGCCTTGCAGCCGAATGGTGGCGTCGAAGAACAGCTGCTTGTGCATGTCCCACTTGGCATCCAGGATACGATTGCCGAAACTGGTCTTCAACTTGTCGGCTACCGGACAGGCACGCTTGTGAATCTCTATCTGGTGCTTGTTGTCAATATAGCCCAGGATGTCGTCGCCCGGTATCGGGTGGCAACAGTGCTTGAACTTATATTGTCCGATGTTCTCTTCGCTGATGTAGATAGGTTTCTTGCGGTTGAATTTCTCGGGTACGACGAACAGTTCCTGCTGGTCGCTGGCAGCAGTCTTCTTCTTGCCACGTCCCAAGAATGGCACCAGTTTGCGCCAGCCTTTCTTGCCATTGCTGTTCTTGCCCGTCAGCTCGTCCAGGTCCTTCTCGCCCAAGAGGATGGTCTTCTCGCCCAAACCCAAGAAGAAATCATCTCTGTTGCTGACTTCATGGAATTGGGCCAACTGATCAGCCACTTCCGGCTGGTTCTCGATGTTGTTCTTCTTTAGAAATTCTTCCAACAGTGCTTCACCCTTCTTTTGTGCCTCACGGTTGACACGACGCAGCACAGCCTGTATTTTGGCCTTGGCCTTAGCGGTGGAGACGAAGTTGATCCAACCCGGCTGGACATGCTGTGACTTCGAGGTCAGAATCTCTACCTGGTCACCGCTTTCCAGTTTATGGCTCAACGGTACCAACTTGTGGTTTACCTTGGCACCGATACAATGTGAGCCCAGGAAGGTATGTATGGAGAAGGCAAAGTCCAAGGCTGTACAGCCTGCCGGCATGGTCTTGATCTCGCCTTTCGGAGTGAAGACGAATATTTCGGATGCAAACAAGTTCAGCTTGATAGCATCCAGGAAGTCCATGGCGTCGGGCTGTGGGTCGTCCAGTATCTCCTTAATGGTGCGCAACCAGTCGTTCAGCTCGTTCTCATCCTCTGTGTACTCACCGTCCTCGCCCTCCTTGTATTTCCAGTGGGCGGCAAAACCCTGCTCGGCAATCTCGTCCATACGGTCAGAGCGTATCTGCACTTCTATCCAGCGTCCCTGTTTGGACATCAGTGTCACGTGCAGGGCCTGATAGCCGTTGGCTTTGGGGTGTGAAAGCCAGTCGCGCAGACGGTCGGGATGGCTCTTGTAGATTTTCGAGATGGCTACATAGATGTTGAAGCACTCGTTGATTTCCTCTTCCCGCTTTTCCGGAGTAAAGATGATGCGCACAGCCAGAATGTCATAGATTTCGTCAAATGAGACGTGCTTATTCTGCATCTTATTCCAGATGGAATAGGGAGTCTTGACGCGTTCCTTGATTTCATATTTGATGCCCATCTTCTTGAGCGACTCCTCGATGGGAGCCGTAAACTGGTCGAAGAGCTCATGACGGTCGGCTTCTGTATTTTTCAGCTTCTCCTTGATGCTGTTATAAGCGTCAGGGTGCTCATACTGGAATGAGAGGTTCTCCAGCTCCGACTTGATCTTGTTGAGGCCCAACCTGTTAGCCAAAGGTGCATAGATATAGAGTGTTTCACCAGCAATCTTGTATTGCTTGTTGGCAGGCTGTGAGGCCAGGGTACGCATGTTATGCAGGCGGTCGCATATCTTAATGAGGATGACACGGATGTCCTCGCTCATGGTCAGCAGCAGTTTCTTGAAGTTCTCAGCCTGGGCTGATGCCTGCTCACCGAAGATACCGCCGGAGATTTTGGTAAGACCGTCAACAATCTGGGCAATCTTAGGTCCGAAGATGTTTGCCAGATCCTCTGTCGTATAGTCAGTATCTTCGACCACGTCGTGTAACAACGCTGCACAGATGCTGGTAGAACCCAGTCCCACCTCTTCGCAGGCTATCTGTGCCACAGCTATGGGGTGCATGATGTAGGGCTCACCGGAGAGTCGTCTGACTCCCTTGTGTGCCTGGCGGGCGAAATGGAAAGCCTTGGTGATGATGTCCACTTTCTTACGGTGCCGTGAAGCCAGATAACTGTCCAGCAATCGTTGAAAAGCGTCGTTCACCAGTTTGTCGTCAGCCTCTTCTCGCAGAATCTT
>CAMOWH010000067.1:0-11653 GCA_946628315.1 uncultured Prevotella sp. | reverse complement strand
ACGAATCGACAGGCACCGACCACGAATGGCTTACCTGGCGCAGAGGTCTCCGCGAGTTTATCCGTCAGCTGTTCAGGAAGTAGGCAGCTTTAGGCAATTTTAAACATTCCCATGAGAGCTATCAAACAGAGAAATTGCATCTTAATCCTCTTGACATTTATGTCAATGTTAGGATATGCGCGCACAAGTGGTATCCTGTATCCAGGCAGCCTGATGTCGAGCAGCGATGTCACTTGTCTCTGTCAAGATCAGTACGGCTATATCTGGATAGGCACCACCTATGGGCTGAACCGATTCGACGGCTATCGTTTCTATAGCTACCGACACAATAGCAGCGATACCGGGTCGCTGCCGCAGAACGATGTATGCTCTCTGTTCTGCGACAGCGAAGGCCACTTATGGGTCGGCACGGGGAATGCCATCTCTAAGTATGATTTCACCCGAAACCGCTTCGTCCAGATACCTTTCCCCGGCAATATCCATCCACGCGTCAACAGCATTATGGAATCAAAGCGAGGCGACATTCTCATCGGCACTGCCGGCACTGGTGTCTTCGTTGTCAGAAAGGGATCTGACAAGATCATGGCGGAAAGCAGGCTGATGCAGTTGGTAAAGGACAATTTCCTTAGCCGTCTCTTCGAGGACAGCGACGGATATCTGTGGTGTAAGGGAAGATTTGATGACTTCTATAGAATCGACTATCAGAACGGGCAGGCTACTAAGGCCAAAAAGTTCTCACTTTCCTTGGGGCCACTGCAACAATTCCTAACCGATAGCAGCAACAGGCTCTTGGCCGTTTTTCCAAAGCGAATCATGCGTTTCGAGAAGACAGATGAGATTTGGAAAGACGCTGGTCTCTCTACGGAAAGCATAGTAGGCGAGGTGGACATGTCGTCGGCCATACTCAGCAAGCAAGGTTGTCTCTACATAGGCACCACCGGAAATGGCGTTTATACATTCCCCAAGGGTCAGTCAGCGCCGCAGTCAATAGACTTCTCCGACAAATTCTTCCAGCTTTCCGAGTCATCGACGACCGCTTTGATGGAGGACCGTTCCGGAAACGTGTGGACAGGCTGTTTCAGAAAAGGTGTGGTACTGCTTAACCATCAGCAGAATGCATTCCGCAGCTGGACTTTCTCACCACTGAACGGCTCATTAAGCAATGCCCAGATATCCTCGATGGCGATAGACGACAACGGACGTATCTGGTGTACAGTATGGAACAAGGGGCTCTATCGCTTCAACGGCAAAGGCGAGGTTTCTGCCGCCACGTCGGCACCCCGGGGGGCCAGCCTCATCTGTCAGGGCAAAGACGGCACATTCTGGCTCGGGGCTGAGAAAGGGCTCTATAGATACGACCCTCTATCGGGAAGCGCACAATTGGTCTGGGCTTCTTCAGAGTGGGTCAACGCAATAGCCGAGACCGACAGATGGTTGTTCATTTCAGAATTCGGTAAAGGATTTGTAAGATATGACAAGACCACCGGCGAAGCCCGGCAATATGACACACACGCCAACGGAAACAAGGGCCGGCTATGCAACAACTGGGTAAACGGCATGATCATCGACAGCCGGGGCGACTTGTGGATACCGACGGCACGGGGACTCTCCTGCTTGAATCTGAACAACAATAGTTTCAACAGCTATGGATGGGAGGCGCTGCTCGACACGATTGCCAGCGTTACGGTCTGTGAGAATGCCAAGGGCAACATCATCATTGGGACACTGGCCGGCATATACATCTACGACCGCCAGCAGCGCAAGGTCTTCCCCCACCCGTATGCCAAGGCGCTCTGCGACACAAGAATCTGCAGCATAGTATGCGATGAGGATGACAACCTCTGGATCAGCACCCCGATAGGCCTCTGGCAATACGATGCCAGCGAAAAGGAGCTGATAGCCTACAATACAGGGAACGGCCAGGCAACCACCGAGTATGCCAACGCCCTTTCTCTGCATGGCAAGGACGGACTGATCGGATTTGGCATCAACGACGGGGTTACGCTGTTCTATCCGCGCGACATCAAGAACAGCCTCAAGGAGATTGGGAAGGTGTACGTTACAGACATCAACGTCAACGGGCACTGGGCATCTCCCCAGAGCGAGCGCATCACAATCCCATACGAGGAGAACTCCTTCACCATCAGCTTCTCCCTGCTCGACTACAAGGGCGCGGAGAACGTCTCTTATGAGTACCGTCTGAACGGAAGCGACTGGCAACCAAACATCAATGAGAACAATACCTTCACGTTCAATCGCGTGCGGCCAGGCACGTACAACTTAGAGGTAAGGGCAAAATATGGAGGCCATTACTCAGCCGAAAATGCAGCGGTGACGATTGTCGTCCAGTCGCCTTGGTACATCAGCCCGCTAGCCTATTGCTGCTATGCACTCTTTGTGGCAGCCCTAATTGTTGCAGCCATCAGATATTATACCTATATGAAACGGATGGAGCTAGACGACGAGAAGATGAAGTTCCTTATGAACGCCACCCACGACATCCGTTCCCCGCTCACACTGATCCTGGGGCCGTTGGCAAAGCTCAAGGATACGGTCAACGACGAAAAAAGCAAATCCTACCTCGACACCATTGACCGTAATGCACAGCGCCTGGTGCTGCTGGTCAACCAGATCCTCGACGAACGGAAGGTTGACAAGAAGCAGATGCAGCTCCATTGCAGGGAGACTGAGATGGTGGGCTTCGTCAGCAGCATCTGTAAACTTTATCAGTATAGCGCCACCCAGCGCGGCATCACCTTCACACTGGAGCACGACAAGGACTACCTGATGGCATGGATAGATAGGACGAATTTCGACAAGGTCATCTCCAACCTACTCTCCAATGCCTTCAAGTACACCTTCGACGGTGGGGAGGTTATCGTGTCTGTCAGAGAACATGATAACCGCATGGAAATCGAGGTAACCGACAACGGTATCGGCATCAAGGACGAGGACATGAACCATCTCTTCGACCGTTTCTATCAAGGTAGGAACGATGCTGCCATCGGCATGCAGGGCACTGGTATCGGCCTTAACCTGAGCCGCTCGATAGTGGAGCTTCACGGAGGAAAGATCAAGGCCCACCACCGCACAGACGGGCAAAGCGGCACTTCGTTTACCGTCGCCATCCCGCTAGGCAACAAGCACCTGAAACCAGAACAGATCCTTACAGACAGTCCGGCACGGCATGTACTGTCGGAAAACAACGACAGGCATACTTACAGCGATACAAACATCCTGATTGTAGATGACGATACAGAGATAGCCGACTACATCATCGGGGAACTGGGAAGCCGCTACCATTTCTCCCATTGTCCCAATGGCAAGGAGGCCATGAAGGAACTGCTCTCCCGGCCATACGACATTGTCATCAGCGATGTGATGATGCCGGAGATGGACGGTATCTCCCTACTCAAGCAGATCAAGGGCAACCCCAACACCAGCGACCTGCCCGTAATACTGCTCACCTCAAAGTCGGAAATCAGCGACAAACTCGAAGGTCTGAAGAAGGGTGCCGATGCCTATATCGCCAAGCCCTTCAACATGGAAGAGCTGCATATCCAAATCGACAACCTCATTGACAACGTACGCCGACTCCGCGGCAAGTTCAGCGGTGCATCCTCGCAGAACGAACGGATAGAAAACATTAAGGTGAAGAGCAACAACGATGTGCTGATGGAGCGCATCATGAAGTCAGTCAATGCCAGACTGTCGGACCCGGAGTTCAATGTTGACCAGCTCGCCGCTGACGTAGGACTTAGCCGAGCCCAGCTACATCGGAAGATGAAGGAAATGACAGGCATCCCGACAGGTAAATTCCTGCGCAACCTGCGCATGGAACAGGCAGCCCGACTCATCAAGGAAGGAAAAGTGAATGTCAGTCAGGTCGCCTACAGCGTCGGATTCAGCGATCAGACCCACTTCTCCACTGTTTTCAAGAACTACTTCGGCATGTCACCTTCCGACTATGCTGACAATCAGGCCCAGTAGCCTCGCACTTTATCATTTGTAACATGCATTTTGCGACGTATTGCAAAGTGCATGTTTGAGTCATACTGCAACAAAATCCAATTCCTATGCAACGATTTTCAGCATATACATACCTTGTTTTTATATATCTTTGCAGCCAGAAAATATTTTTCAATTCACATTATCCAATTTAAACAACTGACAATGAGAAAAAGATTATTTCTGCTACTACCCATGCTCTTGCTGAGTGTAGTTGGTGCGCTTGCACAGAACGTGCTGCGCGGCATTGTGATTTCAGCGGCAGACGAGGAACCTGTCATCGGTGCCTCAATCGTTGAGAAAGGTACGACCAACGGAACCGTCACCAACCTGGACGGCCGTTTCCAGATCTCTGTCAAGCAGAATGCCACCATCGTGGTATCCTACATCGGCTATGTCACCAAGGAGATTACCCCGACAGGCAACGGCGAGATCAAAGTCGTATTGAGTGAAGACAACAACGTGCTCGACGATGTCGTGGTCGTTGGTTACGGAACCATGCGTAAGAGTGACGTGACGGGAGCTGTCTCAAGGGCCAACATCCAGGCTTTCGAGAAGAGTCCGAACACCAACCTGCTGCAGTCGCTGCAGGGTACAGTCCCCGGACTTAACGTCGGACAGTCCAGTTCTGCAGGCGGCAATCCCGAACTCTCTATTCGTGGTGCCAACACCATTTCTGGTAATACAAGCGTGCTCGTGATTCTTGATGGTATCATCTATACAGGTAGCCTCTCCAGTATCAACCCTGCTGATATCGAAAGCGTTGATGTGCTGAAGGATGCTTCCGCCACAGCCGTCTATGGTGCCCAGGCTGCCAATGGTGTGCTGCTCATCACATCCAAGAAGGGTGCCAAGGGAAGAGCCAAGGTGAACTTCTCAAGCAGCTACAGCTTCCAGACACCTACTCACAAGATGCACACGATGAACCGCAATGAGATGCTCAACTTCGACAACGAGTGTCTGTGGCAGTTCTCTAAAACAAAGGAGTCTGGCTACACACAGCAGGATCCAGCCTTCAAGCTCGCTGACCGTATGCCAGATGCCTGGATGACCGACGATCAGGGTAATATCATCCCCGGCGACTACGACTGGTGGAACGACTTTACCCGCAATGGATACATTTGGGAGAACAAGCTGAACGTTTCTGGCGGCAGCGATGCCATGTCATACTTAATTTCATTAGGCAACACCCAGCAGCAGAACTATCTGCTCAACGATGACTACAGCCGTAACTCTATCCGCGTCAACCTTGACATCCAGCCAGTGAAGTGGCTGAAGGCAGGTATCCAGGCATTCGGTTCATTTGAGAACCGCGACGGACAGGAGACCTACCTCCCCTTCCTCATCGAGTGCAGTCCTTTGACACGCCCCTACGACGAGAATGGCAACATGAACCATTACCCTGCTCACGATGCACGTGAGAACCCGTATCACGGTTCACTGGTGGACGACTACGACCGCACCAACCAGTTCTTCGCCAATATCTATGGTGAAGTGCAGTTGCCGCTGAAGGGACTTACCTACCGCATCAACTTTGGTAACAACTATCGCATCGGCGAGCACCACTATTCCAGCGAGTTTGCCGAGAACAGCAATGGTCAGGCTTACAAGCACCACTCTACTTATTATGACTGGACGCTTGATAACATCGTGAACTATAATAACGACTTTGGCAAGCACACCGTCGGCGCCACGCTCGTCTATGGCGCCTCGCGCCGTAAGTACGGCTATACGGCTGCCGATGCCAAACTCTTCCCGCGCATGACGCTCGGCTACAATTCACTGGAACTTGCTTCCACCCAGAACACCAGCTCAGACGCCTGGCTGGAGACACTGCTCTACCAGATGGCTCGTGTCAACTACTCCTACGACACCCGCTACATGGTGACTGCCACCGTACGTCGTGATGGCTTCTCTGGCTTCTCTTCTAACAACAAGTCGGCTGTGTTCCCCTCTGTTGCACTTGGCTGGGTGATCTCAAACGAGAAGTGGTTCAAAGTACCTCAACTGGACTACCTGAAGCTTCGCGCTGGCTGGGGTATGAGCGGTAACCAGACCTCACGCTACTCTTCACTGGCAAAGGTTAATTCTTCCATCGGCTATATCTTCGGCGATGGTGTCTCAGGAGCCATGCGCCAAGAGCTTGCCTCTTTGGCCAACAACGACCTGAAGTGGGAGAAGACCTCTGGCTTCAACTTTGGTCTTGACTTCGCTCTGTTCAACAACCGCATCACTGGTAACATCGAGTACTATACCACCAAGACAAAGGATCTGCTCTACGCAGTTCAGATTCCTTCTATCACAGGTTTCACCTCTATCATGTCCAATGTCGGCGAAATCCAAAACAATGGTTTTGAAATCACCATCAACACGCGTAACATCCAGACCAAGGACTTCGAGTGGACCTCTATGTTCAACCTCTCTACGAATAGCAATAAGATCAACAAGCTGTCAGGTCTCGATACAAACGGCGATGGCCAGGAAGATGACCTCACTTCCTCTTCACTGTTCATCGGCGAGTCGCTCTCCGCTATCTACGACTATACCATCGACGGTATCTGGCAGGTGGGTGACAATATCCCCGAAGGTTATCATCCAGGAAACTACCGCATCGTGGATATCAACAACGACGGCAAGATCGATGAGAACGACCGCAGCATCATCGGTAAGGCAGATCCTTCTGTCCGCATGGGCTTGCTGAACAGTTTCAAGTACAAGGGCTTCACCCTGAGTTTCTTCCTCAATGCCGTTCTTGGTGGCAGCAAGAGCTTCCAGGGTAAGAACTCCTTCGCCGAGCTAGTCAATGATAACACCCTGCGCCACAATCGACTGACAGAGCAGGTTGATAACTTCTGGACACCCTCCAATACCAGTGGTATCTATGCCCTCTACAATGCTAACCCGGCCATTAATCCTTTCCGTTACGAGAACCGCTCATTCCTCCGCCTGCAGGACATCACCCTCTCTTACGACCTGCCCCGCCAGTGGATGCAGGCAATCCGTATTGACGGCATCAACATTTATGTGAGTGGTAAAAACCTGCTGACCTTCTCTGGTTGGCACGGATGGGATCCTGAGCCCAACATTACCTATCAGGACATTAACGGTCAGAACCGAATGACCGGTAGCGGCTATGCCGACCGACCTGTCATGAAGAGTGTGACATTTGGTATCAATATCAATCTTTAATTGCCATTACACATGAAAAAAATAATTTTATTCACCGTTTTGTCAGCACTGATGCTGACCGGGTGTAACGAAGACAAGTTCCTGGAGGAGAAAGCCCTCGACTTTAATTCGGCATCCAACTCATACAATACGAAAGCTGACTTCGATGCTTCAGTCACCGAACTCTACTATCTGACGCGTGAGGAGTTCTATACGACCTACGACCGTACGACCGACCTTTCGAAAGTCGCTGATATGTGGATTACTGCAGACCCCCTGCAGTCGAACGTGACAGCCGACTTCTCTCCATCGGGCGCCCTTGCCAAGTTCTACTGGGACGAGAACTATAAGCTTATCGCCCAGGCCAACACCATCATCAGCCGCCTGCCTTCTGCTACGGCCCTGACTGATGACCAGAAGAAGGAATTCGAGGCTAAGGGTCGCTTCTTCCGGGCCTTAGGCTATCGCACGCTGGTTCTGCTCTATGGCGACGTGCCCCTTCAGACGGAGGAGGTGACTGCACCTAAGACCGACTACACACGCGAGTCGAAGGACAAGGTGTGGGCACAGGTCATAGAGGATCTGGAGTTTGCCGCAGCCAACCTGCCCGAGATTAACACAGTGAAAGACGGTGAAATCAGCAAGCCTGCTGCCAATATGCTGCTTTCAGAGGTCTATCTGGCTACAGGTGCCAATGACAAGGCTGCCAATGCCGCCTCGGCTGTCATCAGCAATCCTAACCTTGCCCTCATGACCGAGCGTTTCGGCTCACAGGCCAAGGAGGATGGCGACGTGTTCTACGACCTGTTCCGTCCGAACAACCAGAACCGCACCTCAGGCAATACCGAAGGTGTATGGGTCATCCAGTTCGAGACTAACGTTGACGGTGGTGGTAACAACACCAGCCACTTCTTCTGGAATCCCGGCAGTTTCTGGGGTGAGCGTTTCTTCGCCCCGCAGGTGGATAAGTTCCAGCTCATCGCACCCGACGGCACGAAGGTCCAACTCTTCGACTGGCCTATCGGCGACATGACCGGTGGCCGTGGCATCGGTACCCACTATGCCGTCGACCACCTGTACAATGGCATCTGGGCCGACGACTTCGACGATATGCGTAATTCTGAGTACAACTGGCCCCGTCGCTTCAAGATTCACCGCCAGAACGTGCTGCAGGATCGTCCTGAGCTGGCTGCTGCCATGCCCGACGGCTACTTCGATCTCGAACATACTAAGTTGCCTGAGGGCTGGTCTATGGAGACAGGCTTCGGCGGCGGCGTGAATGCCACCACGCAGCTCCCCAACCGCTTCATGTGCGGCTACTCCACCAAGATGACCACGCCATTCCACCATCCCGATGCCCAGTATCAGAATAAGTCAACCTACCAACTGGCCGGTACGGGTGGCAAGACATACACCGATCAGTATTTCTTCCGTCTGGCCGAGGCTTACCTGCTACGCGCCGAGGCAAACGTGAAACTGGGTAAGAATGCAGAGGCTGCTGCCGATATCAACGTGCTTCGCCATCGTGCAAAGGCAAAGGAGGTCACTGCCGATCAGATGGATCTTGATTTCATCCTTGATGAGCGTCTCCGTGAACTTGTATGTGAGGAGAAGCGTCGTCTTACACTGGCCCGTACTGGCAAACTGGCTGAGCGCATCAAGAAGTACAATCCCTACTTCAGTGCTGCCCACAGTGCCGACGGCAAGGACTACGATGCCCATTTTGACCTGTTCCCCATCCCTCTGTCGGCTATTCAGGCCAACAAAGATGGCAAGCTGGAGCAGAATCCTGGCTATTGATTGATTCCCACAAGTCAAGTTAGTTAGTAATGAACGTAGATAGTAAGTTATCGAGGATATGGTGCGTAGCGATTACGCGCCATATTCTTGTTTTGTGTGCCGTGTTCTCCGTGTTGCCTGCATGGAGCGACCCGTCCCGGGTTTCCGGCAGCAGGGCCCAGGCTCAATCCGTCCCCGGCCAGCTCCGCATCCTCGACCGCCCAGGCGGTTTCCCGCTTTTCACCGGCACTGAGGTCGCCACGATATGTGTCGCCCACGATGAACCCATAGTGGTCCATAAGGCAGCTCAGCTACTTCGCGACGACATCTGCCGCGTCACGGGCATCCAGCCCCGGCTCCTCATGCCACAACCCGCTGTGCAAGATACACTTTCCCCCTCCCCCGCCATCGTCGTCGGCACCCTGGGCCACAGTCCGCTCATCGACGAGGCTGTCGCCTGCCACCGTCTCGATGTCACAGCCATTAGGGGCGGATGGGAGCAGTTCCTCATCAAGAAGGCTGCCGACCGACTCTACATCGTGGGCAGCGACCGTCGGGGCACAGCCTATGGGGTGCTGTCACTCTCCGAGGCCTTAGGGGTCTCGCCCTGGTACTGGTGGGCCGATGTACCCGTCGCCCGGCGGAAGACGGCCTACGTAGAGGCTGACTTTACCTCTCGCCAGCCCTCTGTGAAGTACCGTGGAATCTTCATTAATGATGAGGACTGGGGCCTGAAGCCTTGGGCCGCTACCAACTATGAGCGCCAGCTCGGCGACATCGGCCCCAAGACGTATGCCCGTGTCTGTGAACTCCTGCTCCGTCTAAAGGCCAACATGCTCGCCCCCGCTATGCACCCATGTACCGGCGCTTTCTATGCCCACCCCGACAACAAACTCGTGGCCGACTCCTTCGGCATCATCATCACCACTTCACATTGCGAGCCGCTACTGCTGAACAATGCTGCCAAGAGTGAGTGGAACTCCGAGACAGACGGTGAGTGGAACTATGAAACCAACGGTGAGGCCATCTGCCGCAAGTGGGACAGCCGGCTCTCCGAGGCTGCCCGGTTCGAAAATATCTACACCGTGGCCATGCGGGGACTACACGACACAGGCCTGCAAGGCAACATCCCAAGAACCCGGCGCGTGTCGCTCCTCGAAGAAGTCGTCGCCTCACAGCGCCGCCTTCTAGAAAAGCATACCGGCAGGCCGGCGGCAGACATTCCCCAGATCTTCGTGCCTTACAAGGAGACAATGGACATCTATGAAGACGGTCTCCAGGTGCCCGACGATGTCACACTCGTCTGGGTGGACGACAACTACGGCTACATGAAACGTGTAGCCTCGCCACAGGAACAGCAACGCAGCGGACACTCCGGGGTCTATTATCACCTCTCCTATCTCGGTGCGCCCCACGATTACCTGTGGCTCAACACCACCCCGCCCGCTCTCATGTACGAGGAACTGAAGAAGGCCTACGAAACCGGGGCAGACCGCTACTGGCTGCTCAACGTGGGCGACATCAAGCCGATGGAACTGGGCATACAGACCTTTATGGACATGGCCTGGAACTTCGAGGCTTTCGACCATGATCGTGCCAACACTCACCAGGCCCGTTTCCTGGCCGGCATCTTCGGCGCAAGACTGGAGCCCGACTTCCAACGGATGCTCGACACTTACTATCGTCTTGCCTGGAGCCGTAAGCCCGAATTCATGGGATACGAATACCAGTGGGACGACCGCCAGCACAGCGGACTGCACGACACCGAGTTCTCCTTCGCCACCGGCGAGGCCCAGCAGCGGCTGTCCGACTATCGTGAGATTGCCGAGACGGTGATGCACCTCGCCCCCACGTCAGCGCGCGATGCCTACTTCCAGCTGATGGAGTACCCCATCTGTGCGGCCTACCAGATGAACCGCAAGTTCCTGATGGCACAGCTCAACCACGAGCTGGCCGCGCAACTCGATGCAGAGGGCGCCAACTGGGCCGCACGCCAGTCGGCACTGGCCTACGACAGCATCCAGACCCTCAACAACCGCTACAACTGCCAGTGCGACGGCAAGTGGCATGCAATGATGATGCTCCCCACAGGCTGGTGCTCTCTCTATCAGACAATGCCGCCTGTCACCCTCAATCCCTACGAGGGCGAGGGCGTCCCCGCCATCCTCTCATCCCCCCGCCGCACCCTGCTTCCCCACATCCTCGACCTGACAACCCCAACAGAAATGTCCGACGGCATCCGCATCATTCACGGCATCGGACGAGACTGGAAGGTCGTACAACTGCTGTCACCTACCGACAATGTGTTCGATGTAGCCTCCTCGCAGAGTCCACATGTCAGCTACACCTTCAGCACAGCCGGCCGCGACAGTGTTTGCGTGCTGTTGTCTGTGGTTCCCACCTGGCCGCTCTTCAAGGGCCGGGGCAACAAACTTGGCATAGCCATCGACGGCGGCAAGCCCCAGCTGGCAAACAATCTCTTCACTGAATACTCCCGACACTGGAAAGACCAGGTAATGCGCAACGAGACCACTCTCAGGCTACGCCTTCCGCTTGAGGCTGGAAAGACGAATCATACCGTCACACTCTTTACCGGCGACCCGGGGGTCATGATACAGCGCATAGCCATCGAGTGAGGATGTAACATACGGAAAAGTATTTGTTACACCCGAAATGGCATTTATGAGATTATTATCGT
>CAMOWH010000066.1:0-12072 GCA_946628315.1 uncultured Prevotella sp. | reverse complement strand
TGCAATCTTTGCCATAGTCTTTATTCTTTTATTTCGATGTTTCGTTATTTCGATGCTTCGTTATTTCGATGCTTCGACGCTTCCATTAACTATATCTTGTCGAATGCTTGGCGCAGGTCGTCCAGAATGTCGTCAATGTGCTCCGTGCCGATGCTCAGACGGATGGTCGACGGCGTGATGTGCTGTTCCTTCAGCTCCTCGGGCGACAGCTGCGAGTGGGTGGTGGTGTAGGGGTGGATGACCAGGCTCTTCACGTCGGCCACGTTGGCCAGCAGGGAGAATATCTCCAGCGAGTCGATGAATCGCCAAGCCTCCTTCTCGCCACCTTTGATCTCGAAGGTGAAGATGCTGCCTGCGCCCTTCGGGAAGTACTGCTCATACAGCGCGTGGTCGGGGTGCGACGGCAGGCTGGGGTGGTTGACGCTGGCGACCTTCGGATGCTGCTTCAGGAAGTCTACAACCTTCAGCGCATTCTCCACGTGACGCTCCACGCGCAGGCTCAGCGTTTCCAGTCCCTGCAATAATATAAACGCATTGAATGGTGAAATTGTTGCACCGGTGTCCCTTAAAATTACGGCACGGATGCGGGTGACGAATGCCGCAGCCCCGGCAACGTCGGCAAAAACGGCTCCGTGGTACGAGGGGTCGGGCTTGGCCAGCGTGGGATATTTGTCGGCATTGGCCTTCCAGTCGAAGTGTCCGCCGTCCACGATGACACCGCCCAGGCTTGAGCCGTGACCGCCTATGAACTTGGTGGCCGAGTGTACCACGATGTCGGCACCGTGCTCCAGGGGACGAATCAGGTACGGCGTGCCGAACGTGTTGTCGATAATCAGCGGCAGCTGGTGCTTGTGGGCCACCTCGGCCAGGGCGTCAATGTTGGTGACGTCCGAGTTGGGATTGCCGAACGTCTCGGCATAGATGGCGCGAGTGTTGGGCTGTATGGCAGCCTCGACGGCCCGCAGGTCGTTCATGTTGACAATGGTGTTCGTGATGCCCTGGTTGGCCAGCGTGTGGGTTATCAGGTTGTACGAGCCGCCATACAGGTTGTCGGCAGCCACGATGTGGTCGCCGGCCAGCACAATGTTCTGCAGCGCATACGTGACGGCAGCGGCTCCCGAGGCCACGGCCAGACCGGCCACACCGCCTTCCAGTGCTGCCACGCGGTCCTCGAACACGCCTTGCGTCGAGTTGGTCAGCCGACCGTAGATGTTGCCCGCGTCGCGCAGTCCGAAGCGGTCGGCAGCATGTTGTGAGTTACGGAAGACGTACGATGTCGTCTGGTAGATGGGGACGGCACGTGCATCAGTCGCGGGGTCAGCCTGTTCTTGGCCTACATGCAGTTGCAGAGTCTCGAAACGATAGTTCTTCTTGTTGCTCATAATTCTGTTCCTTTCTTTTTTTATTTAATATGTTTATTATTATATGTTACTCTGTCTTCGGGCAGTTATTTTGTCTTTCCGACGGTGCAAAGGTACGAACTTTAGAAATATCCACCAAATTGTTTGGCAAATACGGAAAATATCCCTATCTTTGCACCCGAAACCTTGCAAATATTCTATCCGGGGCTTCCAAAACCAACGTAAACAGAAAATTATTCCAACGAACGCTATGAACACCTTAGACGAAACCGATTTGCAGATACTGCGCACCCTGCAAAAGAACGCCAAACTGACCACTAAGGAGCTGGCCGACGCCGTCCATCTGACCGCCACCCCCGTCTTCGAGCGACAGAAACGACTGGAGCGCATGGGCTACATCCAAAAGTACATTGCCGTGCTCAACCCCGACAAGCTGGACCAGGAACTGCTCGTGTTCTGCAAGGTCAAGCTGAAGCAAATCAACCACGAAATAGCCGATGCCTTCGTGCGCCGCATCCAGCGCATACCCGAGGTCATCGAGTGCTACAACACCTCCGGGCAGTACGACTACCTGCTGAAGGTCCGTGCCTCGGGCATGAAGCAGTATCAGGAGTTTGTACTCAACAAACTGGGCGACATCGAGAGCCTCGCCTCCCTCGAGAGCACTTTCGTCATGAGCGAGGTCAAGAACATACACGGCATACATATTTGAAATAATTCACCCTTCGCCATCCGTAATTCGTAAAATTTTCGTAACTTTTCCTTCGGAGAACTTACTTCGCACTCGGAAATGAAAAGAAAAGCAAGCTTTCCTTTTGCATTTCACTCGTTTTTTCGTAACTTTGCCCGCAGAAAACTCAAATCGTAAATAAGTAAATACGCTCATGACGCTCATTATCGTTACCATGCTCATCCTGTCCCTCGTGCTCATTGCCACGGGGCACCTGACGGGAGTCAACAAGGCGGCCATTGCCATGTTCCTCGGCACCGTAGGGTGGGTGGTCTATGTCTGCTGGGGAGCCGACTTCGTGATGGACCGCCACCCGGCCGAATACCTGGAGTGGCTGGCAGGCAGAGAGGCCACCAGCGAGACCGTGAAGTACTACATATATAATAATGTGTTCCTCAACTACGTCGGCAGGGCCGCAGCCATTGTCATGTTCCTGCTGGCCACGATGTCCATCGTCGAACTGCTGAACAACAACGGCTGCTTCGACTTCATCAAGGAGTGGATTCGCACGCGCAACTCAAAGCGCCTCTTGTGGACCATCACCCTGGCCACCTTCATCCTCTCGGCCAATCTGGACAACCTGACCACCACCATGACCATGCTGGTCGTCATGCACTCCATACTGCAGAACTCACGCCAGCGCATGTACGTCGGCTCGGCCGTCGTGCTGGCAGCCAACTGCGGCGGCTGCTTTACCGTCATCGGCGACCCCACGGGGCTCATCCTCTGGGGCGACGGAGCCGTCACCGCCAGCCACTTCTCGGCATTCCTCGCCCTCCCGGCCATACTCGCATGGGTGGTGCCAACCATCCTCATCAACCGCGAGTTGCCCGACCGACTGGACGTCGCCTGGAGTCCGTCGCCATATCGCGGCGACGATACCCGTCTGAACCGCTGGCAGCGCGTCATCATACTCATCGTGGGCATTGGCGGACTGTGGTTCATCCCCACGTTCCACAACATCACCAAGCTGGCCCCCTTCCTCGGCGCCCTCTGCGTGCTCAGCGTGCTGTGGGTGGTCAACGAAGCCTTCAACCGCAAGCTCATGGCTGCCGACCAGATGGCGCAGCGACGCATACCCATGTCGCTACAGTACGGCGCCTTGCAGCAGATGCTCTTCATCATGGGCATCATGCTCGGCATGGGCGTCATCACCGAGACCGGCGTATGGAGCGATGTCGCCGACTGGTTCGACACCCATGTCCACGACGTATGGCTGATGGGCATCGTCGCAGGACTGCTGTCCAGCATCGTCGACTCCTTCACCATAGCCATTTCCAACATCTCGCTCTACACCGTCGGCGTGGGCGACGTGGCCGTCAACGGCTCCTACTGGAGCATCATTGCCTACACCACGGCCGTCGGTGGCTGTCTGCTCTCCGTGGGCAGCATCAGCGGCATAGCCCTCATGAAGATGGAGCACGTCCGCCTGGGCTGGTACGTCAAGCACCTCACCCCCAAGGTGCTGCTGGGCTGGATTCTCGGCTACGTCGTGCTCTGGTGCGAGCTGAACCTGATTACGTTGTAAAGCTCCCCTTCACCATAAAGACAAAAAGAGAGAGCCGGCAGCACTCACGTCTGCCAGCCCTCTCTCTTTTTTTCGTTTCACCTACTCGTCCGAGTCCGAGCCACCGTCCGGGTCGGGCTGAACACTAGGTCGTACTGCGCGGCGGCCGCGTGGAAGTTGGCGTAGAACTGGCCCATCTTCTCTCTCATTGCCGCCGCAGAAGCGGCCTGGCACTTCTCGTCAACATTGTTGCAGAAACTCAGCAGCGTGGCGTTGTCCATCGAATGAATCAATACACTCTGCCATTGTAATGCGTTTGGAAACATAATAATAATAGGTTTAAGTTAATAATGATGTTATTTCTGATTTCCCCGCTACGGGGAAGCCCGCCGGAGGGGGCTTTATCAACCCCCGCACCGCAGACTTTCCGCCTCAGTGCGCCCCGAGGGGGCTATTTTGCTTTCGTGAGCCGATGAAATTCGTTTGCCGAGGTTGTAGGGAAAACTTTTAAATTATTCAAAAACATTTGGCAGTAGATGTCTTTTTTTTGTAATTTTGCGCTCAAAATGCTCGTAATTAATGATAATATGATGAAGAGAAAACCTACGGTTATCAGTTGTGCTATAAAGAATTTCCTGCTTGCCATGATGCTGTCGATGCTGGTCGGTCAGTTGAATATCACTATAGACAGCGCCATTGTGAGTAATTTCATATCTACGGATGCCATGGCTGCCGTTAATCTGTGTATGCCTGTCAACCTTATCGTGTCAGCCCTCACCACGCTGCTTGGTATCGGCGCCACGATCATCGGTGCGCTCGCGTACGCATACTCGAATTCTATCGTAATCTGTAAGGAGCGATATTATGGCCCGGCTGTCCCGCGACGGCTCTAAACCAGAGAATAGACTCGTCGTACTAATAAGACGTCCCGGTACTGCACCGCGAACCGCAGGGACGGGTAACAGTCTCACATTTTTTGCAAAAAAAAACGCGAAATGTTTCGTTTATTGGAATAAATTCGCTATCTTTGCAGTCACTATTGACTCAAAACAAACAATAATTTTAAAATAAACAAAACTGCTTATGTCACAGATTAACGGACACATTTCGCAGATTATCGGCCCGGTTATTGACGTTTACTTCGATACCAAGGGACAGGATGCGGAAAAGGTGCTCCCGAAGATTCACGAGGCTTTGTCGATTGACCGTCCTAACGGGACGCAGCTCATTGTCGAGGTGCAGCAGCACATCGGCGAGGACACGGTGCGTTGCGTTGCCATGGACAATACCGACGGTCTGCAGCGTGGATTGGAAGCTAAACCGATGGGCTCACCCATTCTGATGCCTGCCGGTGAACAGATTAAAGGTCGTATGCTGAACGTGATCGGTCAGCCTATCGATGGTATGAAACAGCTGAACATGGAGGGTGCCTATCCCATCCACCGCGAGGCTCCGAAGTTCGAGGAACTCTCGACGACGAAGGAGGTGCTGTCAACGGGTATCAAGGTGATTGACCTGTTGGAGCCGTACCTGAAGGGTGGTAAGATCGGACTCTTCGGTGGTGCCGGTGTAGGTAAGACGGTGCTCATCATGGAGCTCATCAACAACATTGCCAAGGGGCACAACGGATTCTCGGTATTTGCCGGAGTCGGTGAGCGCACGCGTGAGGGTAACGACCTCATCCGCGAGATGATAGAGTCGGGCGTTATCCGCTATGGCGACAAGTTCAAGGAGGCTATGGCCCAGGGTAAGTGGGACCTCTCGCTGGTTGACCCGGAGGAGTTGAAGAAGTCGCAGGCTACGCTGGTGTATGGTCAGATGAACGAGCCCCCCGGTGCACGTGCGTCAGTGGCTCTGTCGGGGCTGACGGTGGCCGAGGGCTTCCGCGACGGCGGTGGCAAGGACGGCGGTGCTGCCGACATCCTGTTCTTCATCGACAACATCTTCCGTTTCACTCAGGCTGGTTCTGAGGTGTCGGCTCTGCTGGGCCGTATGCCGTCAGCCGTGGGTTACCAACCGACGCTGGCTTCGGAGATGGGCTCGATGCAGGAGCGCATCACTTCTACTAAGTCGGGTTCTATCACCTCGGTACAGGCTGTGTATGTGCCTGCCGACGACTTGACCGACCCTGCTCCTGCTACGACGTTCACGCACCTGGATGCTACGACGGTGCTGGACCGTAAGATTGCCGAGTTGGGTATCTATCCTGCCGTTGACCCGCTGGGTTCTACCTCACGTATTCTGGACCCGCTGGTGGTGGGCAAGGAACACTACAATTGTGCTCAGCGCGTGAAGCAGATTCTGCAGCGCTACAAGGAACTGCAGGACATCATCGCCATCCTGGGTATGGACGAACTGTCGGACGAGGACAAGCAGACGGTGAACCGCGCACGCCGCGTGCAGCGCTTCCTGAGTCAGCCGTTCTCGGTGGCCGAGCAGTTTACGGGTCTGCCAGGTGTGATGGTGCCCATCGAGGAGACTATCAAGGGCTTCAACGCCATTCTGGACGGCGAGGTGGACGACCTGCCCGAGCAGGCTTTCCTGAACGTCGGTACCATCGAGGATGCCAAGGCCAAGGCCAAGAAGCTGTTGGAGGCTGCCCAAGGTTAATTGACAATTGATAATTGACAATTATGTTGAAGCTGAAGATTGTCTCGCCTGAGCGAATAGAGTTTGACGGAGAGGTCGAGAGCGTGCTCGTGCCTGGCTCGCAGGGCCAGTTCGAGATTCTCAAGGACCACGCTCCCATTATCTCTACCCTCGACAAGGGTGTTGTAGAGTATGGACAGTCCAAGGGACAGAAGGTACAGCTGGAGATTCTGGGCGGCTTCGTCGAGGTACAGCAGAACGTGGTGTCGCTCTGCGTTGAAGTGAACGAATAGGTTATATTTAAATTAGGTATGCGAGAGATGGACGGTCTCAATAAGACAACCCGTGAGTACATGATCTCGACGTTGTTCTTTACGCTGAGCATGTACATTGGGACGATAACCGTCGGCATGGAAGATTACGGATTGATTTCTGCCGGTTTCCACATCCTCTGCTCGGCAGCCTATATCGGGGGGGGGCAGGCATTGGCCCGCCGTTCGCCTGAGACACTGCCTAAATACTATCTGGCCGGTTCGGCCTTCCGCTTGATGGCGGCTGCAGCGGTGCTGCTGGTGTATTGTGTAGTGAAACGGGACAACCCGGAAGCCATTAAATGGTTTTCCATCGTGTTCATCATCTTCTATCTCGTCATGCTCGTATTCGATGCAATATTCTTTGCTAAAGTAAGTAAAACAAGAAAGTAAACAAATGAGAAAACTTAGATCAATATTCCTGATTGCAGCACTGCTCTGCCTGTCGATTCCGATGCAAGCGGAAGAGAAGGAGGGTGGGGTGAACCTGAAGGAGATATTGTTCGGTCACGTACAGGACAGCTACATGTGGCATGTTACCGACTTTGCCGGCAAGCCCGTGATAATCCATCTGCCCATGATATTCTACTCGGAGCACTCTGGCTTCCATGTGCTTTGCTCGTCACAGTTCGAGCATGAGCCCAATGCGGAGCTGCTGCGTGCCGGAGAGGGTTCGGCAGAGGGTTTCTACATTCAGGGTGCTGAGGACGAGAAGGGGTGCATTGTGGAGCGTGTAGGCAGCGAGCTGGTGCCCGTTTGCTTCGATATCAGCATCACCAAGACGGTGCTGGTGCTCTTCATCAATGCCGTGCTGCTCGTGCTGTGTATCCTGACGGCAGCCCGCTGGTGCAAGAAGCACAAGGTGGACGACCCTGCCCCGAGTGGATTCACAGGACTGATTCACATGTTCGTGATGGCTGTGTATAACGATATGATTAAGCCCTCGTTGGACGATGAGGCGCCCAAGTATGCGCCCTACCTGATGACGTGCTTTTTCTTCATCTTTATCACCAACATCATGGGTGTGATGCCGTTCCCGCCGGGTGGCGGCAACCTGACCGGCAATATTACGTGTACGATGTTCCTGGCACTCTGCACGTTCCTCATCGTGAACGTGACGGGTACGAAGGCATACTGGAAGGAAATCTTCTGGGGCGATGTTCCCATGTGGCTCAAGTTCCCAGTTCCCCTGATGCCTTTCATCGAGTTCTTCGGCATCTTCACGAAGCCCATTGCGCTGATGATCCGACTTTTTGCCAACATGTTGGCAGGTCACGTCATAGCCATTTCGCTCTCGTGCATCATCTTCATCATGTTCGCCCTCGGTGGCGTGATGGGTAATGTGCTGGGCACGGTGATGACCCCTGTGTCAGTGTTCCTGAGCATCTTCATGATGTTGCTCGAGGTGCTGGTATGCTACATTCAGGCGATGGTGTTTACCATGCTGTCGGCGGTGTTCATCTCTATGTCGCACGTTAAGGAGCATCACGCATCATAATACTAAAACTCAAAGTATTAAGATAAAAGTTTAAAGTAAAATATTAACAACTAAAACATTTTAAGATTATGATTTCATTATTATTAGCAGCAGATGCACTCGCAAAGCTCGGTGCTACTGTAGGTGGTGGTTTGGCAGTTATCGGTGCAGGTATTGGTATCGGTCGTATTGGTGGTCAGGCAATGGACGCTATGGCTCGTCAGCCGGAGAAGATGGGCGGCCTGCAGTCGTCAATGATTCTGGCAGCAGCCCTCGTTGAGGGTGCTACGTTCCTGGCACTGGTGATTTCTATTCTTGCACTGTTTGTATAATCCTCAGACTACCAGCGTATGTCACTGATAACCCCTGATTTTGGACTATTCTTCTGGATGACCGTCGTCTTCCTCGTGGTCTTCTTCATCCTGTGGAAGTATGGCTTCCCTGTGATAGTGAAGATGGTTGACGAGCGCAAGGCCTTCATCGATGAGTCTTTGAAGAAGGCTCACGAGGCCAATGAGCGACTGGCCAATATCCAGAAAGAAGGTGAATCCATCTTGCAGGAGGCACGCGAAAAGCAAGCCCAGATACTGAAGGAGGCTGCCGAGACGCGTGACGCTATCGTAGAGAAAGCACAGGATAAGGCCCGTAGTGAGGGCGCCCGACTCTTGGACGAGGCGAAAGCCGCCATTGAACAGGAGAAGAAAGCCGCTATTGCGGACATCCGCCGGCAAGTAGCTACGCTGAGCGTTGAAATCGCCGAGAAGGTTCTCAAGCAGAACCTCAAGGACGACAAGTCGCAGATGGATTTGATTGACCGTATGCTGGATGAAGTTTCTGTGAAGTAATAAGAGTTGCGTATGGATATTGGAGTAATATCGATGAGATATGCGAGGGCACTTCTGAAAAGTGCTACCGACGCTAAGCTGGCGGACACCGTCTATCAGGAGATGATGACTGTGGCCAAGAGCTATGTTGACGTACCCGCATTGCGCAAGACGATAGACAATCCCATGCTCTCTAAGGACAAGAAGGAATCGCTGCTGACAGTCGCCGCTGGCGAGAATCCCAGTGCACTGACCAAGGCATTCATTGCTCTTGTCCTGAAGGAAGACCGTGAGAACGTAATGCAATTCATGGCCAACTCGTACGTCACGCTTTACCGCAAGCAGAAGAACGTCATCCGTGGCAAGCTGACCACCGCTGCCCGCGTCTCAGCCGAGACAGAGCAGAAGATGCGAAAGATGGTGGAGAGCAAGACTAATGGTACTGTGGAGTTTGAGACGGAGGTGAATCCCGACATCATCGGTGGGTTCATTCTGGAGTACGACACGTTCCGCATGGACGCCAGTGTCAAGTCAAAACTCAACAGCATTCTCAACACCTTGAAAAGGTAAACAAGTAAAAAGGTAAACAAGTAATTATGTCAGATAAAATTAAACCAAGCGAAGTATCCCAGGTGCTGCTCGAACAGCTGAAGGGCATCCAGAATGCCGAACAGTTTGACGAGGTAGGTACCGTGCTGACCGTCAGCGACGGTGTGGCCCGCATCTACGGACTCCGCAATGCCGAGGCCAACGAGCTGCTCGAATTTGAGAACGGCACCATGGCCATCGTGATGAACCTGGAGGAAGACAACGTAGGTTGTGTGCTTCTCGGCACCACGTCAGACATCAAGGAGGGTATGGTGGTGAAGCGTACCAAGCGTATCGCTTCTATTCGCGTCAACGACAATATGCTGGGACGTGTCATCAATCCGCTGGGGCAGGCTGTCGACGGCAAGGGCGATATTGACCTGAAGGATGCTTTTGAGATGCCGCTGGACCGTAAGGCACCAGGTGTAATCTACCGTCAGCCGGTGAAGGAGCCCCTGCAGACTGGTCTGAAGGCCATCGACTCGATGATTCCTATCGGTCGTGGACAGCGTGAGCTGATTATCGGCGACCGCCAGACAGGTAAGACTGCCATTGCCGTGGACACCATCATCAACCAGAAGAGTTTCTATGAGGCCGGCAAGCCCGTGTATTGTATCTATGTAGCCATCGGCCAGAAGGCCAGTACCGTTGCAACCCTGGTGCAGACGCTGAAGGAGCATGGTGCTATGCCTTATACCATCGTGGTAGCTGCTACGGCTGCTGACCCTGCTGCCATGCAGTACTATGCACCGTTCGCAGGTGCTGCCATCGGTGAGTACTTCCGCGACCGTGGTCTGCCCGCACTGGTTGTCTATGATGACCTGTCAAAGCAGGCTGTGGCCTACCGTGAGGTGTCGCTGATTCTGCGTCGTCCTTCCGGACGTGAGGCTTACCCTGGTGACGTGTTCTATCTGCACTCTCGTCTGTTGGAGCGTGCAGCCAAGATGAATGAGCAGCAGGAGGTAGCTGAGCAGATGAACGACCTACCCGCGTGCATGAAGGGCCACGTCAAGGGTGGTGGCTCGCTGACCGCTTTGCCTATCATCGAGACACAGGCTGGTGACGTGTCGGCATACATCCCGACGAACGTGATTTCTATTACCGACGGTCAGATATTCCTGGAGTCAGACCTCTTCAACCAGGGTTTCCGTCCCGCTATTAACGTAGGTATCTCGGTATCTCGTGTGGGCGGTTCGGCACAGATCAAGTCTATGAAGAAGGTGGCTGGTACTTTGAAGATTGACCAGGCTCAGTATCGTGAACTGGAGGCTTTCTCGAAGTTCTCTTCGGATATGGATGCCGTGACAGCTATGACGCTCGACCGCGGTCGTAAGAACAACCAGCTGCTCATCCAGCCTCAGTACAGCCCCATGCCCGTAGGCGAACAGATTGCTATCCTCTATTGTGGTGTGCATGGACTGATGCGTGAGGTCCCCATTGATAAGGTACGCGAATGCCAGAACCAGTTCCTTGACAAGTTGCGCAACAGCGCTCCCGAAGTCATTGAGACGCTGGCAGCAGGAAAGATTGACGACGCTACGACCCAGAAGATTGAGGCTGTCATGGCCGACATCGCCGGAACGTATAAAAACTAAGAGCCTATGCCAAGCCTGAAAGAAATTAAAGGCCGCATCGCCTCGGTCAACAGCACGCGAAAGATTACTTCTGCCATGAAGATGGTGGCCAGTTCGAAGCTGCACCATGCGCAGGTGGCTATCCAGAACATGCTGCCCTATGAGACGTTGCTTGAGCATATCCTCAAATCGTTCCTCGCTGCCGAGGCAGAAGCACAGACCGTATTCGATCAGGAGCGTCCCGTCAAGCGTGTCGCTTTGGTGGTATTCTCCAGCAATTCGTCGCTCTGCGGTGGTTTCAATGCCAACGTCATCAAACTGCTGCAGCGCACCGTCTCAGCCTATACAGAGGAACTGGGACAGGGTAGTGTGGAGATTTATCCCATAGGTCGCAAGGTGGCCGAGAAGGCTCGCAAGCTGGGGTATGACGTGAAAGGCGACTTTGCCGACCTCATCGACCATCCCAACGTGCAGAAGTGCATTGACATAGCTATGGAGCTGGGTACCAAGTTTGCCGACGGCGAGGTGGACCGCGTAGAACTGATTTATCACCACTTCAAGTCAGCCGGTTCGCAGATTCTGACCAACAAGCAGTTCCTGCCTATCGACCTGGAAGCCGAATTGGGACGTGACCACGAGCGCGACCTGACCAGTACCATTACCACGAAGAAGGCTCAGGACTATCTGCGCAAGAATCGTCGCAAGAAGGAGGTCAAGGAAGGCGAGGTGGTTCCGCTGAACGACAACTTCATCGTGGAGCCGGACATGGATACCGTGCTCACGCAGTTGTTGCCGAAGATGGCTCATCTGATGCTCTACACGGCTCTGCTGGATAGCGTGGCATCTGAGCATGCTGCCCGTATGGTTGCCATGCAGACGGCTACTGATAATGCGGACGAACTGTTGCGTCTGCTGAACCTGCAGTATAACAAGTCACGTCAGCAGACTATCACCTCTGAATTGCTTGATATTGTAGGCGGAAGCGTGAACAACTGACGTATCTGAAACACGATAAAGAGGGTTGTATTGTCAACGTCAAGACAATGCAACCTTTTTTTTACGTGAGTTCGACGTAAGAAAAGTGCGCAAAAAGTTGTAGGAGTGAAATATT
>CAMOWH010000065.1:0-12408 GCA_946628315.1 uncultured Prevotella sp. | reverse complement strand
GAGTGTCCCGGAGTGTCGATGATATTGATTTTTGTTCCTTTCCAATTAATACTGACATTCTTTGAAAGAATGGTGATGCCTCGTTCGCGCTCCAAGTCGTTGGCATCCAACACCTGACTCGACAGGTTCTGTCCCTCACGGAACAGGTTTCCTGCCAGCATCATCTTGTCCACGAGCGTCGTCTTGCCGTGGTCTACATGCGCAATAATTGCAATGTTTCTGATATCCTGCATAAGTCTTTTACGTAAAATCGGCTGCAAAGGTACGAATAAGTGAGCAAAAAGCCAAAAAAAATCGATTTTATTTGGTTATTTGAGTGTTTCTTCGTACCTTTGCAGCCGCATTTGACGATGTACCCCACAACTGATGAGCGTGGCAGGCATCCGAAAGATGTATATTATTAACAATTTAAATTCATCAAACATTATGTATTTGGATTCAGCAAAGAAGACAGAGATTTTCGGCCAGTATGGCAAGGACGCCAAGGACACTGGTTCTGTAGAAAGCCAGGTGGCCCTGTTCACCTATCGTATTCAGCACCTCACCGAGCACCTGAAGAAGAACCACAAGGACTTCGGTACCGCTCGTGCCCTGACCAAGATGGTAGGTCGTCGCCGCAAGCTCCTGAAGTATCTCTACAACAAGGACATCAACCGCTATCGTGCACTCATCAAGGCTCTCGGCCTGCGTAAGTAAGAAACGGTTAGCAAATAATAAAGCCTCGCAGTTTTTGCGAGGCTTTATTATTTTCACTCTATCACTACTCTACTCCAGCGTGACGTGGACATTCTCCTTCTTGATGTCCTCGGCATTGGTGAAGGTGGCATCCTTCTTGGCCTTGATGACAATGTTCTTGAGGTTGATGCCCTGGATAGGCATCTCGGGCAGGCCGTTGAACTCCATGGCACGGCCGGCACCGTTGCAGACAACATTCTGAATGTCGATGTTGCGGAAGATGGGTGTCTCCTCAGTCACAGGAGCCTTGGTGGTGTTGTCGGGATTATCGCCATCGGCCAGCATCTCAGCCACCGACTTACCACCATAATACATGTTGAAGGTGATGGCATCGGTCTTGATGTCTGTCATAGAGATGTCACGGATGAAGATATTCTCCACGATACCTCCACGGCCACGGGTAGACTTGAAGCGCAGACCCACATCTGTACCCAGGAACTGGCAACTCTTGACCAGGATGTTGCGTACACCACCACTCATCTCAGAGCCTACGACGAAGCCACCATGACCAGCGAAAACGGTGCAGCCGTCGACCACCACATTCTCGCAGGGACGGCCGCGACGACGGCCATCCTTGTCCTTACCACTCTTGATGCAGATGCCGTCATCACCGGCATCAAACTTAGAGTTGACGATGAGTGCGTTCTTGCACGACTCCAGGTCGAGGGCATCACCGTTCTGTGCATAGGCAGGATTACGCGCGAGTACATTATCTAATATAATATTCTCACACATCAGCGGATGGATATTCCAAGCAGGAGAGTTCTGGAAGATAACCCCTTGCAGCAGGACGTTCTTGCAGTTGACCAGGCTAATCATGACGGGACGCAGGAAACGCTTGTAGTTGTTCCACTCAGCCTCAGATGAAGCCTTGACCACGTTCATGTCGGCATTCTTCTCGGCATCGGCATAGCCCTGAGAGGGTACCCAGTAGCCTTTCTTTGACTCCACGCCACCGGGACGTGCGAGCACTTCCTTCCACTGGCTGTCGGTCATCTTCGACTTCTTGACGGGACGCCAATACTGGCCGTTGCCGTCAATCACACCGTGACCGGTGATGGCTATGTTCTCGCAACCATTGGCAGACAGCGGAGACTGACAACGACGTGTGTCGAGTCCTTCGAACGAGGTCTTGATGATAGGATACAACTTGTCGTCACCCGAGAAAAGGATGACAGCACCCACCTTCAGGTGAAGGTTGATGTTAGACTTGAGCACAATGGGGCCAGTGAACCATACGCCAGCAGGAACCACCAGCTTACCGCCACCCTGTGCACTCAGTGCATCGATGGCCTTGGCAAAAGCCTCGGTATTGAGGGTGATGCCATCGCCAACGGCCCCAAAGTCCTTCAGGTTGACTTTGCGGTCAGGGAACTGGGGTGCTGCGACATCAGGCATCTGGAAAGGCAGGTCCTTGGTGTAGCGCTTGTACGGATTCTCACACTTAGCACAGGGCTTGTCCTTGTCGCATTGCGACGCCACACTCTCATGGTGAGAAGTGTGCTTCTGGGCTGAGGCGGTCAGCGTGACGCCTAACAGCAGGAGGCAGATTAGTTTTTTCATATCAGTTTTGTTTGTTTAAGGGTTAGTATCTTTTGTCATTATCTCTTTCAGGGGAATCATCACGAAGTCGCGTTGGCGCATCAACGGATGGGGTATCTTCAAGTCGGGCTCATTGACCTTCCAGTCATCGTAGAGCAGGATGTCTATGTCTATAGGCCGATCAACATATTGACGATTTGGGCTTTTACAATTGACATCTTTATGGCGACCGAGGTCGCGCTCAATCTGTTGTGTCAGCAGAAGCACCTCGCGTGGTGTCTTTTCGGTCTGGCAGCAGACAGCAGCATTGAGGAACTTATGGTCAGACTGAAAACCCCAAGGTTCTGTCTCAAGGAATGACGACTGACGTGTCACCTCGCCCACTCGCTCGTCTATCAGACGGATAGCCCTGTTCAATAGCTGTTCCCTGTCGCCCTGATTGCTGCCCAGACTCAAATAGACTTCATACATCGCTTAATCATCCAATATCAGCATGGCATCACCATAGCAGCCAAACTTATAGCCATTCTCAACGGCTACGTCGTAGGCCTTCATGATGAGGTCATAGCCTCCGAAGGCAGCAGTAGCCATGAGCATCGTAGACTCCGGATGATAGAAGTTGGCCACCAGTGAGTCTGCCAGTCCGAAATCGTAGGGAGGGAATATGAAGCGGTTGGTCCAGCCGTCAAACTCCTTGAGCATTCCGTCAGTACCTACAGCCGTCTCGCAAGCACGCATGGTGCTGACGCCTACGGCACAGATATGATGTCCCTCTTGCTTGGCTTTGTTGACCACCTGACAGGCCTCTGCATTGATCTTCATCTGCTCTGAGCTCATCTTGTGCTTGGTGAGGTCTTCCACCTCGATGGTGTCGAAGGCTCCCAGGCCACAGTGGACGGTGATAAAGGAGAAATTGATACCACGAATCTCCAGACGCTTCAACAGCTCACGGCTGAAGTGCAGTCCGGAAGCAGGAGCAGTGACAGCTCCTTCGTTCTTGGCATAGATGGTCTGGAAATTCTCTGTATCCTCCGGTGTGATGTCACGTTGGTTGATGATGTAGCGTGGCAGGGGCGCAGAACCCAGTGCAAACAACTCGCGCTTGAACTCGTCGTGGGGACAGTCGTAAAGGAAGCGCAGCGTACGTCCGCGACTGGTGGTATTGTCAATGACCTCGGCCACCATCGGTCCGTCTTCTTCAAAGAAGAGTTTGTTGCCAATACGAATCTTGCGTGCCGGCTCTACCAGCACATCCCACAGGCGAAGTTCTTCATTCAGCTCACGCAGCAGGAACACCTCAATCTTGGCATCGGTCTTCTCCTTGGTACCAAACAGACGGGCAGGAAACACCTTGGAGTCGTTGAGCACCATGACATCGCCATCATCGAAGTAGTTGATGATGTCGCGGAAGAGCAGGAACTGGTCTGTGTCGTTGCCCTCAGCGTCCTTGGCATACATATCTATTGTCTCACTCTTGCGGTGAATAACCATCATACGGCATTCGTCACGTCGGTAGACCTTGTCCACGGTGCCGTCTTCGTTCTCAAAAACCTTGTGAGGCGGTTCCAATGCCAGGCTTTCAGCAGGCATCTTAAATCTGAATTGTGAGAGTTTCATCTATGTTATTTACAATTTTACGATTTTACCTTTTTTACTCTTTTACTTTTTTGACGATGTCCTGACGGGAGAGCCAGTCTGGGAAGTCATCCAGCGTGATGCAGTCATCTATGCGCACATCCCCCACCCGGGTACGACAGAGTACTGTCAGGTAGGCACCACTCTGGAGTGCTCTGCCAATATCTCGTGCCAAAGCGCGGATATAGGTGCCTTTGCCACATTGCACACGGATGCTCAGCAGCATCTTCTCTGCGTCGAAGTCAGTCACTTCTATCTCGTCAATGCGCACCGTCTTGGCTTTCAGCTCCACCTGTTCACCCTGACGCTTCAGCTTGTAGGCCCTGTCACCGCCAATCTTCACGGCAGAATAGGAGGGGGGCACCTGCTGTATGTCACCGACAAACGTTGGCAGCACACTCTCTATCAGCTCTTTCGTGATATGCTCAGTAGGGAAGGTGGCATTCACCTCATGCTCCATGTCGTAACTGACGGTGGTGGCCCCCAGCTGTAGGGTAGCCGTATATTCCTTGGTGTCGAGCTGCAGGCGTTCTATCTCCTTGGTTTTCTTGCCCGTACAGAGTATCAGCACCCCCGTAGCCAGAGGGTCCAGCGTCCCTGCATGTCCTATTTTCACCCGACGCACCCCTACGGCCCGCGATATACGGGTCCGTACATAGGCCAATGCCCCAAACGAGGACATACGGTAGGGCTTGTTGATGGATATGAATTCGCCTTCTATGAAGTCCATTTAGTCAACCATTGCAAGTGAATGACCTGTCAGCAGCAACACGATGATGATGCCACCCACGATGATGCGGTAGTAGCCAAAGACTTTGAAGCCATACTTTGTCAGGAATCCCACAAACCACTTCATGGCCAGCAGGGCAACGACAAAGGACACCACGCATCCTAAGATGAGCATCGTTATATTATGAGAGGTAGCCCATGAGGTGTCCTCCTTCAGCAGATCCAGCAGATCCAGCAGCGTGGCACCAGCCATGGTAGGTACAGCCAGAAAGAACGAGAACTCGGCAGCCTTCTTACGCGTCAGGCCCTGAGTCATACCACCAACGATGGTAGCCATCGAACGCGACACGCCTGGAATCACCGAGATGCACTGGTACAAGCCGATGTTAAAGGCCCTGCGCTCGTTCACCTTGTTCGCCTCGTCGCCCTTGTTGAACAACTTGTCGCAGTACAGCATGAACACACCACCCACGACCAGCATGACGGCCACCACCTCGACACTGTCCAGCAACCAGTCCAGCAGGCCGGACTTCTTGGCAGCCAGACCCACAATGACAGCAGGCAGCACACCCACTATCAGCAACCAGTAGAAATGGAAACGATGCTTCAGCTTTCCAAACAGACTGCTGCCAACAGGTGCCGGAGAATGGTCAAAGATGAAAAAGTGCTTCCAGTACAGGCATACCACCGACAGGATGGCGCCAAACTGGATGATAAACGTGAAAGCGTGGACAAAGGGGTCGCCCTGAGGAATACCCAGCAGATTCTGCGTGATAATCATATGTCCTGTGGAGGACACTGGCAAGAACTCCGTCAGTCCTTCGACTATAGAGATGATTACGGTTTCAATCCAAGTCATTCCGTACGCTCCTTATCTTTTGGTCTCCTTACTACGGCATATATCATCGACACAAAGCCTATCAGGCAAACCACTGGTGCCACCTTGATGCGACGGGCGCTGAAAATGTCCGCGTCGTAAGCCGTCTCGGTAGACCCTGAACCACTCATCAGCAGGAAACCGATGATGACCACCGCCATCCCCACTGCCAACAGCATGTAGTTTATTTTATCAAATGCCAAGTCTCTCTTATCCATAATTACTTTTTACCTTTATCAAATCTTATACAATTCTCCAGCCTTCATGCGCAGGAACTTGTTGACAGCCAGCCAGGCGCAAAGTGCAGTAATGACGATTCCGAACAGCAGGATGCTCGCAGCCGTGATGGCCAGCACCTCCCACGTCACAATGTCCGACACGCCCGGTTGCGTCAGGTACAGCCCGTAGACACCAACTCCCAGCACACCATTGGCCAAGATGGCAGCAATGATGCCAACCCCTACGGCCTGCTTCAGGAACGGACGACGAATGAAGCCCCATGAGGCTCCCACCAGTTTCATGGTGTGAATGACGAAGCGACGTGCATAGACGCTCAGTCGCACGGTATTGCTAATCAGCGAGAACGACACGAAGGTCAGCAGCACGGCCAATACCAGCAAGATGATGCTCACACGGCTCAGGTTCACGTTGACACGGTCCATCAGGTCCTCCATATAGGCAATGTCGCTCACACGAGCGTCCTTCTTGATTTCCCTGGTAATCCACTTCAGCGAGTCACGGTTGGCATAGTCTGCCTTCAGCTGAATCTCCAAGGTGGCAGGGAACGGGTTGAAGCCCAGAAACTCCGTCGGGTCACTGCCCAGCTCTTTGACTTGCTCACGCTGGGCCTCCTCCTGGCTAATATAGTCTATGTTGCGGCTAAAGGGCCTATGATAGAGTGCCCGGCAGAACAATTTAGCATCGTTGACCGTCACCGAGTCCTTCAACATCACTGTCACCGTCAGGTTCTCCTTCATGTGTGCCGACAAGTTGCGTGCCGACAACACAAAGAACACGACTAAACCCAGCAGAATCAGCACCATAGTCGTACTGATGCACAATGTCACAGCCTGCATACCGCGACGGCTGCGGGTTCTTTTCTTCTTATTACTCATATATTTTTTAGACGTAATACACCTAATTTCGTGCAAAGGTAACTAATTCTTTTGGTTTTCCCAAAAAAAAATCGTATTTTTGCACTCATTATGAGTACAATTATCTATCCATCGCCCATTTTCGGGCCCGTACACAGCCGTCGTCTGGGCATATCGCTCGGCATCAATCTGTTGCCTGCCGACGGCAAGGTGTGCAGCTTCGACTGCATCTACTGTGAGTGCGGCTTCAATGAAGACCACCGTCCTACCCTGCCCATGCCTACCCGCGAACAGGTAGCTGAAAAGTTGGAAGCCAAGCTTCAGGAGATGACGGCCCAAGGGCAATTGCCTGACGTGCTGACCTTTGCAGGCAATGGCGAGCCCACCTGTCACCCCCACTTTGCCGAGATTATTGACGACACCATCCGGCTGCGCAACCAGTATTGTCCAGGAGCAAAAGTCAGCGTACTCAGCAATTCCACCATGATACACCGTCCACAGGTGCACGATGCTCTGATGCGCGTCGACAACAACATCCTGAAATTGGACACCGTAGACCCCACCTATATTAAAAAGGTAGACCATCCCAACGGCACCTACGACCTGCTACAGATCATCGAGCGCATGAAAGCCTTCCACGGCCACATCATCATCCAGACCATGTTCATGAGGGGACAATGTCAGGGAGAGTCCGTCGACAACACCGGTGAGGAGTTCGTAGCCCCATGGCTCGAAGCCGTCAAGCAAATCAAGCCCCAGCAGGTAATGGTCTACACCATCGACCGCGAGACCCCTGCCCAGGGGCTTGAAAAAGCCAGTCGCGAACAGCTTGATGCCATTCGCGACCGGGTGATTGCTGCAGGCATTCCCTGCTCCGCAAGCTATTAGTAGATTTGCTTAGGAGGAAAAGTTTTCAGACAAGCTACATTTTTATGTTCCCAACTTAGAGACTTATGTTTCCAACTTGGGTACATATGTTCCCAACTTAGGTACGTATGTTTCCAAGTTGGAAACATAAAATCCATAACTATCTAATAACATTTCCATAAGGAATGTGTAACAAATGCAGAGTGAAGAAAGAAAGAGAGGCACCCCGGATGTGGGATGCCTCTCTGGTATCAGAAAGTCAGAGCTATGACGTAGCGCATACCCCACTTGGGGCTGTTGGGCAAGTCGGTATAGCTGAGACGGCGTACGTACTCGATATGCCAGATCTTGAAGACGTTGTGGATGCCAATGACGAGCTCGGCATAGGGACGGTGAGGGTCCATAACGTGACAACCCTCGGGGAAGTACATCAGACGGCTGTTGCCGCGGTTCTGCTCCAGAAGAGGATTGTTCTTGTCGCTCAGTGAGCCCCACAGCATACGGACACCGAAGTACTCACGCCAATGGAGTTTCTTGATGAGTGGGATGCGGTTGAATATCTTTCCGTTAAGGTCCCACGACATCATGAACGAGGCATAGCGGTCGTTGATGAACTCCATGGTGTTGATGAGGTTGAACGTCTCAGGAGCAATGATGTACGACTGATTGGCAGCGGGGTGGATAAGCAGCGGATAAGGTACCTGGCTCCACTGGATGCCGGCCTTGAGGCTGAAGTCGAGCTTACCCCAGCTGCTGAGCCAGAAGCGCTTGTAGATGTGGGCCTCGGTAAAGTTGTAATTGTACTGGCCACCCATGATGCCGTCGAAACCCATAGTGTGAGAGATACTGAACACGGGGGCGTCCATGTTGATGACGCGACGGCGCAGCTTGTTGTTGATATAGGTCTCGCCAGGTGCATAGCGCAGGCGGGCGGTGACCTCAGTGGTCTTGAGAAAGTCGCCATTGCCCGTGCGACGGAACTCGGTGGGTGCGGGCTGGTCGAGCGTGGTGAAGGTCATCTTGCCACAGGACTCGTTCTCCTCGCGCTTACCAATGAGGGTAGCCTTGAGGCCCCAGTCAGTCTCGTAGTCGAAGGTGACCTGCTGGCGGTTGTAGAGCATCATCTTGTCGACCTTGGCCCACTTGAGTGCCACCATGAAGTTATCCTTGTCGGTATCCATGAAGCGGTCGCTGGGCGAACAGACATCACGGTTGAGCTGTACGGTGAGCGTACGACGGGGGTACTCGTGGGGGAGGTACTTCTTAGGATTGAGCGAGTAGGTCATCTCGGCCAGATAATAGTTCTTGTGGCTACCCCATCCTCGTCCGTAGTAGGCCGAAAGGAAGAAGTGCTTGTTGAGGTTGGCCGTGGTCTTGAAGCTGAGTCGCGAGCGCCATCCGTCAACATAGTTGTTAGAGAGGATGGTATTGACGGGACAGATGTCGATATAGTTGGGCGTACTGGTCTCAATGGAGTTCTCGAAGAGTGCCTTGAGTCCGAAGATGACGTACTTCATGCCCTTGATGTTCTCAATACGGTGGACGAACTTGTCCATGGAACCCTCGCTCTTGGTGAGTTCGACTTGCCGGTACTGCTTCCAGAACTCGTCGTCACGCATCTGGGCATCGGCCTCGGTAACCTGCTTGGCCTTACCCTTGAAGAGTTTCTTGGGTAACGGGTCGAAACTGTAGTCCGTCAGGCAGGTGGTGCGGGTGACGGTGGTACTGCGCAGGAAACTGGCAAAGTTGAGGTCGGTGGTCATGTCGTCCTTGGAGAGCACCCACTGACCGTTGGGCAGCTTGGTGTACTCCTGCAGAATCTTGACATTGTTGACGAAGTTGACATTGCTCTGCTTGGGGATGGTCATCTCGCAGCGGCGCACGTGGAGAGACGAGTCTTTCAGAACGTACAGGTCACCGCGGAAGCCCATGTCCTGCTGGTTGTTAGGCAGGAAGTGCAGATGGATGCACGAGTCGCGCTCTATGGCGAGTGTATCCTCGATGTAGTAGCGATAAAAGCCGATGCCTTCGTTGCTGATGGGAGAGATGAAGGGATACTGCAACAGTCGGATGTGGTCCTGATACAAGTCGATGTCAGTGAAGACATCCTTCAGGACGGTGTTGATAATGTCGCCCGTCTGGAACAGGTGGTTGACACCTTTGGAGGTCTGTCCCATGACGATAGTCTTCTCCGAACGGGGATCACGGCGATAGATTTTCTGCGACACCGTCTCATCGACGCTGACAGGGAGTATCATCTTGCCCGTCTGGGGGCTGACCTCTACCTGTTCCACCAGCCAGGGGTGTTTCTTGAAGGGGCCAGTCTCGAGCTGTTCGGGCTTCAGGTCGTTCAAGGAGAGCGTAATCTTCTCGTACTTGTTATACTGGTAGTAGTCGTTCAGCGACAGGTCAGTCTTCTTCTTGGCAGCCACAACACGACGCATCAGTTCCACGGCAGGATTGTTCTTACGGCTGTACTTCTGGCGCTTGGCCTTGACGGTGACCTCTGCCAGCATGTGCTTGTCAGGCGACAACTTGATGTGCAGACGGCCCTTGGTCTTGGAGGTCACAGCAACGATGCGTGACTTATAACCCACAGCACTGAAGGTGATGTTCCACCCTTCATGGCGGTCGATGGTGAAGCGACCACTGACATCGGACACCACAGCGACGTGGTGACCTTTGTAGACGACACTCACCATGGGAATGCTGTCGCCCGTCTCGGCATCAGTAACCACTCCCCTAATCTGCTGGGCCTGAGCCAGCACGACCGACAATAGTGAGCAGATGAGGAAAAGTATCTTGCGCTGTGTAATCATTTCATTTTATAATCGGTGTAATCGCCCTTTCGCCCGTTCATACGAAGCTCACGGATGGCAGACGTCTTGGTGTCGATGACCAGGACGAATGAAGTAAACAGCTGACGTTTCTTCTTGACAGGAGTGATGGTAATGGTCTTCTGGCCTTTCTGTGTGGCGACTGTCAGGTCTTCGCCCGTAGGAAGGGGTTGGTTGTTGATGACAGCCTGAAGCACGTCGTGGAAGGTAGAGAACTGTGCGTTCTTCTTGCTGTCAGTGACGTGCTTCTTGCCACCCATAGTCATCGTGAACTTGGTACCGTCCATGATGAGCTGTTCCTTGCCCTCGTTGGTAGAAATGCAGATATAGTCGGGCTTGCGGATGGTCATGGTGCCTGTGGTGACATCGTCCTGAGCCACAGCCTCACGATGCTGTGTACGAGTAACGTTTTGAGCAACACTGAAAGCTGCACAACAAATAACAAATGATAAAACTAAAAACAATCTTTTCATAACTATAAACTCTATAACTCTAAACTCAAGTGTACAACCCTCCATTGACGGAGATAACATTACCCGTGATATAGCCTGCCTGAGGTGATGCCAGGAATGCAACAGCATCGGCCACTTCCTCGGGCGTGCCGAAACGGCCCATGGGAATCTGCTTCTTCAGCTCGGCCTCATCGAGTCCCTCTGTCATGTCCGTACGGATGAAGCCCGGTGCAATGGCGTTGACGGTGATGTTACGACGTGCCACCTCCTGTGCCAGGGCCTTTGTTGCAGCAATAATGCCACCCTTGGCAGCCGAGTAGTTGGTCTGTCCGGGCAAGCCCTTCAGACCGCTGACGCTGGCCATATTAATGATGCGACCGAACTTATGCAGCTGCATAGCAGGCAACAGCGGCTGGGTGACATTGTAGAATCCAGACAGGGTGATGTCAAGCACACGGTGCCAGTCTGCCTCGGGCATCAGCGCCAAGACATTGTCACGACGGATGCCGGCATTATTGACTACGACAGCGATGTATTCACTGTCGTGACTGGCCTGCCAGTCGGTCAAGGCAGCACGCACCTGCTCGCTGTCGCTAACGTCGAAGCGCATCAAAGTACCCTGTCCGCCACAAAGTTCCAGCGTCTTCTGAGCCTCAGCGCCATTGCTGGTATAGTTTATCAACACATGGTAGCCCTCTTGAGCCAATTTTACTGCGATGGCTCGGCCTATGCCACGACTGCCACCTGTTATCAATGCGTAGTTCATTTATTCAATTTTCAATTTTACTATTCTACTTTTTATTCTCTTTACGAATCTTCGAAGATACGAAGTTCTTACTATTTATTCCTCAATTTTCCCCTTTCGTGATTTCCTCTACTGTGCTGAGGGCTGTCATGGTGACACCCTCCAGTCCGTGCAGCATCAGGCTCTGGCCTGTCAGCAGCAGATTGGGGATGGGGGTTTTGGTGGACAGCATGGTCATCAGCGGTTGACGGCAGTCTTTCCGGACACCAAAGGCTGAACCACAGGGCGATAGCGTATAGTCGCGCCACGTCAGGGGAGTACTGGTATAGCGTTTCTCCACCATGTCACGCAGTCCGGGAAGGACCCGTTCTGCCAGCAGGATGCACGCGTCAGCCAGTCGTTCTTTCTGTTGTTCGTAGTCAGCACCACGTCGTCCCACCTGGGTATGCTCCCATGTCTGGCACAAAGTCCAGGGCAGTGGTGTCAGCAGGTCTATCTGACGAACATATGTCGAGCCATCTTCCGGTACACGAGCGCTAACCATGATGGCCCCCACTCCATCAGTCTGCTCAGAGAAGGTCCATACGTTAGCCTCCCGATAGACATACTTGTTGTGGTTGAAATAGGGCAACGTGTCTGCACGCAGCACCAGTGAGACGGTGAACATGCCAAACGTATTCTCCAAGTTATTGATGCGACGACGGAACATGTTCTTCAGCACTTGCGACTCCTTCAGCCAGCCCAGAGTCAGCTGGGGATGGACATCGCTGACGAAGAGGTCGCCCTCGAAGGACCTGCCATCCTGACACAGGACAGCGGCAATACGACCATCAGCCTCCCGCATCTCACACACCTCAGTCTGACAGCACACCTCGCCCCCAGCAGCCTCGATATC
>CAMOWH010000064.1:0-12603 GCA_946628315.1 uncultured Prevotella sp. | reverse complement strand
GGTACGAATTATTTGTGTGATAAGCAAGAAAAACGGTTTGCAAAAGTGTGCACAACGCCAATTGCGCACTTTTGCAAACACATTTGTTCGTTTATCTTACCGGATGCTGATGTTTTTGTTTTTTGTTCGAGGGGTATTTTATGTTTCTAAGTTGGGAACATATGTACCCAAGTTGGGAATATGTGTACCCAAGTTGGAAACATACGTACCCAAGTTGGAGATAGAAAATTCTCAGGGAGGTAAAAAAACTTATTTTTAATACAAAAAGAAAAGTTCTCTTTGTGTAATTGGAATTATTTCGTACCTTTGCACGCGATTTAACGAGAAAATAACAATATCAAGCTAAAATATGGGAAAAATCATACTGACAGGCGACCGTCCTACGGGCAAGCTCCACTTGGGACACTATGTGGGTTCGCTGCGTCGCCGTGTGGAGTTGCAGAATGCTGGCGACTACGACAAGATGTTTGTGTTTATGGCCGACGTACAGGCTTTGACGGATAATGCCGACAATCCGGAGAAGATCCGCCAGAGCATTGTCAACGTGGCACTCGACTACCTCTCGGCAGGACTGGATCCTGAGAAGTGTACGCTCTTCATTCAGAGCCAGATTCCTGAACTGGCCGAGTTGACCACTTATCTGATGAACCTCGTCTCCGTTTCTCGCGTACAGCGCAACCCGACGGTGAAGACTGAGGTCAAGATGCGTGGCTTCGAGGGGGAGAGCATTCCATTGGGCTTCTTCTGCTATCCTGTCTCGCAGGCTGCCGACATCACGCTGTTCAAGGCTACTACCGTTCCTGCCGGTGAAGACCAGGAGCCGATGCTGGAGGTGACTCGCGAACTCGTTCGCCGCTTCAATCAGATTTATGCGCCCGTCTTGGTAGAGCCGAACATCATGCTGCCCGAGAATGCCACAGCGCGTCGTCTGCCAGGTACGGACGGCAAGGAGAAGATGTCCAAGTCGCTGGGCAACTGCATCTATTTGTCTGACGATGCCGATACCGTCTGGCAGAAGGTCCGCTCTATGTACACGGACCCTGAGCACATCAATCTGAACGACCCCGGCCATGTGGAGGGCAACGCCGTCTTTACCTATCTTGACGCCTTCTCGCGTGACGAGCACTTTGCCCAGTATCTGCCTGAATACCAGAATCTGGACGAGCTGAAGGACCATTATCGTCGTGGTGGCTTAGGCGACATGAAGTGCAAGAAGCTGCTCAACCAGATTCTGAACGAGTTCCTGGAGCCCATGCGCCAGCGTCGTCATGAGTTCGAGCAGGACATTCCTGAAATCTACAACATTCTGCGCAAGGGTACGGAGAAGGCTCGCGAGACTGCAGCCCAGACGATGGACGAGGTGCGTCGGGCCATGCAGATTAACTATTTCGACGACGAAGAACTTATCCGTTCGCAAGCCGAAGCTTTCCGCGCCAAATAAATAGTCAGGGAAATCATTCGTGGTGATAGGGCTCGCCTTTGATGATGGTACAGGCACGATAAACCTGTTCCGCGAAGGTGAGCCTTATCATTTGATGTGAGAAAGTCATTTTCGAGAGCGACAGTTGCTCGTTGGCACGCTGATAGACAGACGGAGCGAAGCCATAAGGGCCACCAATGACGAAGACCAGCCGGCGAGCAGTGTTGCGCTTCTGTTCCAGCCAGTTGGCAAACTCGATGCTGCGATACTCGCGTCCGTGTTCGTCGAGCAGGACAACAGTGTCTGAAGGCTGTAGCTGACGCAGTATCAGCTCTCCCTCAGCTTGCTTCTGCTGCTCCTCGCTCAGGTTCTTGGTATTCTTCAGTTCCGGAATGGTGACAACGTCGAACGGCATATAGTGATTGATGCGTTCCACGTAGTCACTAATGCCTGCAATAAAATGTTTGTTGACAGTCTTACCGACTTGTATCAGCAGCGTTTTCATCTTCTATTGCATAGATGCTCTTGCCATGATGGACAGGGCAGAGGGTCTCGTTCTTGTCAATGGGTGGATACTCGTTGCGGCGCTTGGGGTTCATGGGGAACCAGCCTTTCTGCACGCGCTTCTTCTGTGAGAAGAGTTCGCCGATGCCCCAGAGTGCAGAGGCTCCGAAGACGCCCACAACAGAGGACACAATGGCGTTCTCGATGAAGAGAGCGCCAACAAGGCAGGCAATACCGATAATCAGATAGGCTATCCACGGGCGTGTGCCCCAGTGGTATTCAGTCTTAATGACAATAGGGTGCCATATCCCAATCGTCAGAAACGTGCAGACGGCAATGATAATTCCGGTGAAATACATAATCTCAATCTTTCAATTATTATCTTGTACTGTGGAAGCCTTCCAGATTGTCGTAGCGGCGCTGCATCATGCGGCGATAGATGTTGCGCATCCAGATGGGTTCTGCCAGCGTGAATGCCAGCCCGATGATGAGCAGGGCAGAATAAGCCACATCGGCACCGAAGAGGATGTGCAATATCTTGGTCGTGATGATGGGACCAAACATGGTTACCATCGATACGATGATCTGCCACTTGTTCTCCATCTGGTTCTTGCCTGTCAACTTGTCGTTCAGGGGTAGGGTGGTCTTGTTGTAGATGGCCATCTGGAAGAGTCCGCAATAGACGGGGCCTGTAGTGGTGAACAGATAGGTCAGCACCATGAGGAACGAGAACTTGCCAGTGAAGACGGGCACCAAAGTGAAGAGAAGCGGCAGCAACAGCACGCTGCAATAATAGTAGTATTTGGCTCGCAGCAGTGTCAGGATGTTCTCCTCGTGGACCATCAGCAGGTCGATGTAGTTGCCTTCGGGGCACATCACCTTGGTGAGGTTCACCGAGCCGAAGAACACAAAGGCATAGAGGCACCAGAAGTTGCGTTCGAACGAACTGCTATACACATCGGTGAACGCTATCATCAGCGAGAAGAAGGTGATGAAACAGATGCCCTGTATGAATCGCGCACGGATGGCCTTGTTGCGCATGGTGCTCTTAATCTCCAGCTTCAGGTATTCACCTATCTGGCCGAAGCGGTTCAGGGCCGAGAACTCTGAGACGTGCTTCAGGTTGGTCTTCTCGTGCTTGCTGATTTCATCGTAGATCAGCCGCATCTGCAAGCGGCGGTTGACGGCAAAGAGCACGATGAAGAGTACTGCTGTCGCAAGGAATACCCACCATAGCGAACCATGCTTGTCAAGCAGGTCGCCAATGGTATCCAGGATGGGATCTATCATGTCGTCAGGCAACAGAATGAAGGGGAGTATCAACACGCCATAGACGACGGCCGGCAGTGCCCACCACCAGACGCTCTGGTTGACCAGTGTGCGCACCAGCAGATACCACTGGCTGTTGACCACCACCATGAGGTGCAGCAGGAACAGCATTCCCAGAGCCGCCCAAGTGGTGATGCCTCCGCACCATACGATGAACACGTAGGGCAGGAAGAGCGTCATCCATACCAGATTGCCCAAGTCGAGAATCTGGTTGACAAGGAAGCAGTCAATGGCTGCATACTTGCTGATGGGTGTCAGCAGGTAGGGCTTGACCAGCATCAGCGGTGTCTGCTGGGTCATAAAGCGCATACCAAAGTCAAGGATGAGCAGGAAGGGAACGATGTAGAATATCATGTTGGGCTCGTCGGCTTCGGTAGCCGCCAGCCATCCGAAGAAGGTGCCCAGGGCGATAAACTCGATGGCAAAGATGCCCACCATCAGGTAGCCGAAGAACTTGCCATACTGGTTGGCCTCGAACATCGGGTTGCGCTTCTCACTCAGTTTGGTGTTCTTGCGCAGCAGGAAGAACAGTTGTATCTTATTCATAACTTTCAACTACCGAAGGTCAATGACCTCCGCCTTGGGGAAATCCTTTGAGTTAAAACGGAAGATGCCGTCAGACAGGTTCGCTTTCTTGAAGTTGCTCACCTCTATGGTATTCCATCCCTTCGAGTGCTTGACACGTATCTGTGATGGAATATAGGTTCTCTGGTTGACAGTGATATACATCTCCTGCACGGAACGCTTCTTGTCCGTTGCCGTCAGGTGGACCTCATAGCCGTTCGACTTCTTGGTCATCGTGTATGTATAGCCCTTCTTATACATATATATAAAATTATAAGGGTTCAGGGCCTGTAGCTGCGACTCGTTGGGATTAGACACATTCACCTCGTCGTTCTTCTTGACATATGTCCACTGTGTCTTGCCGTCAAACCAGATGATGGCATCAGGAGTGGTGGCATGAAACTTCTTGCCCTTAATGCTAATCGTTCCCTTGTCGTTCATCTGTCCGCCTTTCAGCGTGAAGTTGGCTGTCACACCCGACTTGTTGGTGACTGCTGCTGCAGCCTTGTCCAGTACTTGCTTGGCCGTTTGGCCGTATGATGCCACTGCCAGAAGCAGCAGCACTAAAGTGATTTTTATCCTCTCCATTGTGATAATAGATTTTCGAGACTCATTTCGTCCATGATTAATACTTCGCGGGGCTTCGAGCCGTGAGCCTGTCCCACGATGCCTGCCTTCTCCAATTGGTCCATCAGACGGCCGGCACGGTTATAGCCGATGGCAAACTTTCGCTGAATCAGTGAGGTTGAACCGCTCTGCTCGCGGACTATCAGTCGGGCTGCATCCTCGAACATCGGATCCAAGTGCTGCATGTCCACGTCGCGGCTCTCTCCGCCATCGCCGTCGTCAGTGTCAGGCTCAGGCAGTTCGAAGGCGCTGAGATAGCCCTGCTGTTGCGAAATGAACTGATTGATTCGCTCCACCTCGGGCGTGTCGACAAAGGCACACTGCACACGTACGGGCTCGCCGCCGTTCAGGTAGAGCATATCGCCTCGGCCTATCAGCTGCTGTGCACCCGGGCGGTCCAGAATGGTGCGCGAGTCAATCATGGCACCTACGCGGAAGGCGATACGGCTTGGGAAGTTGGCCTTGATGGTACCCGTAATAATATTGGTGGTAGGACGCTGGGTGGCGATAATCATGTGGATACCTACGGCACGGGCCAACTGGGCAATACGTGCAATAGGCAACTCAATCTCCTTGCCTGCCGTCATAATCAGGTCACCGAACTCATCAATGACAACGACGATGTAAGGCATATACTTATGTCCGTGCTCAGGATTCAGCTGACGGTCGATGAACTTCTTGTTATACTCCTTGATATTACGTGCCTGGGCCATCTTCAGCAGGTCGTAGCGGGTGTCCATCTCCTTGCAGAGCGAGTTCAGCGTACGCACCACCTTGGTCACGTCAGTGATGATGGGATCGGCTTCCTCGTCAGGAATCTTGGCCAGGAAGTGCTTCTCAATGGTGGCATAAATGCTGAACTCCACCTTCTTCGGGTCTACCAGCACAATTTTTAGCTCTGCAGGATGCTTCTTATAGAGCAGTGAGGTGATGATAGCGTTCAGACCTACAGACTTACCTTGTCCGGTAGCACCTGCAACGAGCAGGTGGGGAGCCTTGGCCAGGTCGAACATGAATACCTCGTTGGTAATAGTCTTTCCGAGTGCACAGGGCAGGTCCATCGTCGTCTCCTGGAACTTCTTGGAGTTTAATATCGATTCCATCGAGACAATGGCAGGCTTGGCATTCGGCACCTCAATACCGATGGTACCCTTTCCGGGTATAGGAGCAATGATACGGATGCCAAGGGCTGACAGACTCAGGGCTATGTCGTCTTCCAGGTTGCGGATCTTGGAGATGCGCACACCGGGAGCAGGCGTAATCTCATAGAGCGTAATGGTAGGACCGACGGTGGCCTTGATGCTGGAAATCTCGACACCAAAGTTGCGCAGCACGTCCACAATGCGGTTCTTGTTGGCGTTCTGCTCGTCCATATCAATAAAGGGCTTGCCGTCTGACTCGTACTTCTTCAGCAGGTCGAGGGTCGGGTAGTGGTAGTTCTCCAAATCGCGCTTGGGGTCATAGGGGGTTGAGAAGTCACCATATTCGCCAACGAGATTCTTGCCTTCGGCTTCTTCTTCTTTCTCGCCAGTGTCTACAGTCATCTCCACGTCGTCTGAATTGAGAGGTGCTACATCGTGCGACTTGACGGGTTCATCGCTTTCTGTCGGCATGTTGCTGATGGTTGTTTCGCCATCATCCATCTTAAACTCCACCGTTTCCGTCTGCGGATCGTCAAAGACGGTCGGGTCTTCCAAAGTCTGAATACCCTCACTGGCAGAAGGGCTGTCTTCGCTGTCGCCTTTGCCGATATGTATTTCCATAGGAATCTTCTTCAGGTAGTGCAGCGGGTTGAATATCTTACGCAGTATGATGACCGTCTCCATGCTCAGATACACGAGGAAGGCAATGGCGGTCAATGCCAGCACAGCCGTAAGGCCCGGTGTGCCAATGAGACCCTCTATCTGCTGGCAGACAGCCAGCCCGTGGTCGCCGCCTGGGCTAAAACAGGCATTGTCAAAGAAAGGAGCCAAGAACTTGGCCATCGTGACGGAGGCCCATACCATGATGATGGCCAGACACATGAACCACTTGAGCAGGTTGACCTTGTAGGCTCGCATCATGTTTAAAGACACCAGAACCAGGAATGTGGGGACGAGAAATGACGCCAAACCGAAGCAACGTTTGATAAAGAACCACGAAACGTACGCGCCCAATGAGCCACAGGCGTTCTGGAACTCACCGTTCTGATTCAACAGTTCTCCCTCACGTGGTGTTTCAATGATGCTCTGGTCTGCCTCGCCTGTGACGAAGAATGATGCAAACGCCCATATCAGATAGCCGGCTATGAACAATAGGCAGAAGCCTACCACAAAATTGATACGCTCGTTGTAGAATATCTTGTCTAAGCCTAAGGCCTCTTTCAGCGACGATGCTGTCTTTTCCTGTGAGGCCTTGCTGGATTTCTTCTTTGCCATTTTTTTCTCTTTTCTTAAATTACAATGTGCAAAATTACAAAGAAAAACTTAGATTTCATCAATAATCCGCTGATTTTTTGTTTTTTTGTATTAACTTTGCAGGCCAAATGAAGAAAACGATTTATAACAAGTTCGATAAGACTAAGATAAGCTCGTTGCCACGTGTGCTTTTTGACGGGCGCATTGTCGTCGTGTGTACAGAGCGCGAGGCTGAAAAAGCGGTCAGCTATCTGATGTCGCAAGTGATATTAGGAGTGGACACCGAGACACGTCCGTCGTTCAAGAAGGGGGCCATGCACTCTGTGGCACTTCTGCAGGTGTCGAGCCATGAGGTGTGTTTCCTGTTCCGACTGAACCTATTGGGCTTATCGCCCTCCATCAGACGGCTGTTGGAAGACACGAAGGTGCCTAAGATTGGCCTTTCGCTTCGCGACGACCTCAACTCGCTTCGCAAGCTGGGCGACTTCCAGAGTGGCTATTTCATTGACTTGCAGGACCATGTACGCGAAATCGGCGTCGAGGACATGAGTCTTCAGAAGCTATATGCTAATTTCTTCGGACAGCGCATCTCCAAACGCGAGCAGCTGACAAACTGGGAAGCAGACATCCTGAACGACAAGCAGAAGGGCTATGCTGCTACCGATGCCTGGACGTGCATCCTGCTCTATGAAGAGCTGATGCGCCTGGAGAAGACGGGCGACTATGAACTGATTAAAATCACAGAAAATGTACAAGCAGATACGACTCCGCAAGGGTAAGGACGAGAGCCTCAGGCGTTTTCATCCGTGGGTGTTCTCTGGTGCCATCCAGTCTATGGACGACGGCATAGAAGAGGGCGAGATAGTACGAGTGGTCACCATTTCAGGCGATTTCATTGCTGTTGGTCACTATCAGCAAGGCTCTATCGCCGTTCGTGTGTTGTCGTTCAGGGATGTTGTCGTTGATGACGAGTTCTGGACTTCACGCCTTCAGTCGGCCCTTCAGATGAGGCAGGCCATCGGTGTGGCTGACAATCCGGAGAACAATACCTACCGACTGGTTCACGGCGAAGGAGACAATCTCCCGGGACTGATAGTCGACGTCTATGGCGACACTGCCGTCATGCAGGCTCATAGCATTGGTATGCACTTGACGCGCAAGCAGATAGCAAAATCGCTTGCAGCAGTCATGCAGGGTCGTATCGCTCATATTTATTATAAGAGCGAGACCACGCTGCCCTTTATGGCGGCTGACGACATGAACGGATTCCTGTTGGGAGGTAGCAATGATAATATCGCTACCGAAAACGGTCTGAAGTTCCGTGTAGACTGGCTGAAAGGTCAGAAGACGGGCTTCTTTGTCGACCAGCGCGAGAACCGTTCGCTGCTTGAGCGTTTTGCACGTGGCAGGCGGGTGTTGAATATGTTCTGCTATACGGGCGGATTCTCCTTCTATGCCATGCGAGGCGGGGCAGAGTTGGTGCACAGCGTGGACAGCTCTGAGAAGGCGATAGACCTGACACGTCAGAATGTGGAACTGAACTTCCCCGGCGATGCTCGCCACGAGGCTTTTTGTGAAGATGCCTTTAAGTTTCTGGAACGGGCAGGCGACAACTACAACCTGATTATCCTGGATCCGCCTGCGTTTGCCAAGCATCGTGGCGCATTGCACAATGCACTGAAGGGCTACACGCGTCTGAACCAGAAGGCTTTCGAGAAGATTGAGAAAGGCGGCATCCTCTTTACGTTCTCCTGTTCGCAGGTGGTTACCAAAGACCACTTCCGCAATGCTGTCTTCACGGCAGCAGCTTTGGCCAAGCGCAAGGTGCGCATCCTCCATCAGCTGCATCAGCCTGCTGACCATCCTATTAACATCTATCACCCGGAGGGCGAATACCTGAAGGGCTTGGTACTCTATGTGGAGTAAGGTTGGCAGGTATATCGACAACTACAAACTGCTTGACAGTAACGAGTTATATATTGTTGCTTTAAGCGGAGGTGCAGACAGCGTTGCTTTGTTGTTGCTGTTGCACGAACACGGGTTCCGAGTCCATGCGGCCCACTGCAACTTCCGCCTGCGAGGGGCGGAGTCGGATAGGGACGAGGCGTTTTGCGAGTCCTTGTGTGAAGAACGGCACATACCCTTCCACAGAGCACATTTCGATACCCATGAGTATGCCCAGCTGCACAAGGTCAGTATAGAGATGGCTGCGCGTGAGTTGCGCTATCGCTGGTTCGAGCAGCTCCGTCGGGACATTGATGCCGCCGGCGTCTGTGTGGCTCACCACCGCGACGACTCGGTGGAAACGGTGCTTTTGAACCTGATTCGAGGCACTGGTCTTCGGGGGCTGACGGGCATCCAGCCTCGCAACGGCTACATCCTGCGTCCCTTGCTCTGCCTTTCGCGCGAGGATATCGAACGGTACCTGCACGAGCGAAACCAACCCTATGTAACTGACAGCACCAATCTGGAGGCTGACGTTCAGCGCAACAGGGTGCGCCTGCAACTCATGCCCCTGCTGAAGACACTCAATCCCTCTGTTTGTGAAAGCATCCAGCAGACTGCCAGTCATCTGACAGAAGCACAGGCGGTACTCGATGCCGTAAATGAAGAGTTTAAAAGCCGTAACATTCTCGAACTTAGTATGTTGTCCAAATACGGTTCAAGTGAGTATATTGTATTTGAATGGCTCAAAAACTATGGTTTTAACGGCACTCAGGCACAGCAGATTCTGACGGCAGAGACGGGTAGGGTGTTCTCGTCTTCTATGGGCTACGACCTCCTGAAAGACCGCGACAGGCTGATAGTGGAGTCCTCGTTGAAACCGCTGAAACCGCTTCGTATTCCTGAGGAAGGAACGTATGTGATGGAGGACGGCACCCGAATCACGTTGAAGGAAACGATAGTTGGCAGCGACTTCCTTCCGTCTAAGGAGCCCCACCGCGCCACTCTCGACGCTGACAAGGTGGCCTTCCCCCTGACCGTTCGCCGTGTGGAGCCTGGCGACAGTATGCAGCCCTTTGGAATGCGCGGACGTAAGCTGCTGAGCGACCTGATGACCGATCTCAAGATGACGCTCTTCGAGAAGCGCCGCCAGCTGGTGGTGGTCGATGCCGAGGGGATTGTTGTCTGGCTGGTGGGCCTGCGCACAGACAACCGCTGCCGTGTGGACCATCACACCCACAACGTCCTTACCATATCCCGTCAACAACCCCGCCCTTGAGTACCCTTTAACAACCCTTCTTTGCATTTCCCTGTCCTGATCTATAAAATCGGATGCAAAAGTAACAAAAAGAATAATAATCGTGCATGAAAAAGGAAAAAAATATCATTTAAGGCTATTTTTTAACGGTTCGGGCATAAAAAATGTCGTGATAGCGAGTGTATTTCAGTTTTTTATTTTAAATTTGCAAACACTAAAACAATATATATATGTATAAGGAAAAGAAATTTTTCGGGTTGCTGGCTTTGCTGTTGATGGGCTGCGGCAGTATGGTGGCACAAAGCAAACTGGCTCCGATGGTGAGTGCCTACGTGCAGCAGGCAAAGACAAGGCGTGCAGCGTCGGCAGAAGAACAGAAGCCCGGGCTTTTCATGGTGAACGTTCAAGCGGATGCCAACCCCGACGAAGTGAGCACACAGATAACCGAAAGGGGCGCAGAAGTGAAGGCGGCTATGGGTCGCATGCTGATGGTGGCTGCCACAGCCGAACAGTTGACTGACATTGCCCAATTGGAGGGGGTGGCGAATATTGCGATAGGTACGAAACCCCTGCTGAAACTCGATAAGTCGCGACAGGTCACACACACCGACGAGGTGCAGAGCGGCACGGGCGAGCAACTGCCACAGGCCTACAACGGCGATGGCGTCATCATTGGAGTCATTGACTCCGGTTTCGATTGCACCCACCCCGTCTTCAAAGACGAGAATGGTAACCTGCGCATCAAGGCTGTCTATATGTCCGGCATGACCTATACCGATGGAAAGGGCAAGAAGGCGGTGATTGACGGCAAGGAAGTGGACGGTTCGCTCTTCGACACGCCCGACATGATACTCGACACCCTGCAGCTGAAACAGACCAATACATTCCACGGCGTACACGTAGCCGGATGTGCAGCAGCCAGTCCGGTAGCCAATGTGAAGGGCACTGCGGGCGGCAATCTGGCAGGTATAGCACCTAAGGCAGAACTCATTTTCAGCGATACGTATGCCGACGAACAACAAAATAAGAAATACGAAGGAAGCACTACCAACGTAGAGGTGCTCAACGTTATCAATGCAATGAACTACATGGAGGAATATGCCAAGAAGGCCGGCAAGCCCCTGATAGTGACGATGAGCATGAACACGGCAGCAGGACCCCACGACGGTACCAGTGCAGAATCGCTGGCCTATAAATATTTCTGCGACAAAGGCAACATCATGACCATTGCAACCGGCAACGAAGGAAGCGAAAAATGTCATGTCCACAAAACGATAGATGCCGACCATCCCCTCAAGGTGGTGTTAGGCAGGAACAAAGAATTCGGTTTCATCAACTACCTGCTGACTAACAAGCCTGCCAAGATTAGAATCTTCCTCTACGACATAGCGAAGAAGACGGAGGTAGCCACCACGAATACATATGAGCTTGCGAACGGCATCAATTCACAGGCTTCCATATCCAAAGACGGGGAGGAAGCTGAGGAGGACGAGCTGAGCAAGGACTTGCTGAAACTGATGAAAGACAGCGAGGGCAAAAGCCGTTATTACAATTCGGGCGGTGCGCTGGCTGTTAAAAATGGCATCGGCGAGACACAGGATCCGAAGGGAGGCACTCGCCATCTGACCTCAACAACCATTCAGACGATTGGAACAATAATCAGCAGCGACATCAGATTAGGCGTCGAGATTACGGCTGACGAGAGCGTAGAGCAACGCGCATGGGTCAACTCCGATAGCGGCTGCGAGTTTGAGGACGCCGAGGGATTTGACAAGGGGTCATCCGATGTCAGCGTAGGCGACCTCTGCACCACTGGTGTCCCCATCAGCGTGGGTTCATGGAGCGCCAACAATCTGGATGTTAGCGAACCAGGTGAAAAACCAACAACTGATGGAAAAGAAACGATAGGCGATATCTCCAAATACACCAGCTATGGCATTGACTATGCCGGCCACCAGCATCCCTTCGTCGTAACACCCGGTCACTGTATCTATAGTGCCAGCAACTCGTTCATGGACGATGAATTCAACGACGTCATTGCCGACCAGAATTTCTCGAATCAGTTTAAAGGTCAGACCACCCCACGAAGCTACAGATGGGTGAAATCCAACGGTACGTCGATGGCAACGCCCATCGCAGCAGGCATCATTGCCCTGTGGCTGCAGGCTGCCCACGACAAGGGCATCACTCTGACCATCGACAAGGTGAAGGAAATCATCGAGCATAGCACCGATACCGACGAGTTTACCCAGAAAGCGGGCATCCGTGCCGGTCATGGAAAACTGAATGCCTACAAGGGAATACTCTATGTGCTGGGACTGCCAACAGCCATCAGCGAACTCAGTCAGCACCAACCGCAGGGAGTGACTTTCCGCATGGCCGACAGCCGACTCTATGCCGAGGGTGCCGAGGACGGAACGGCGGTCACGCTCTACAACCTGTCGGGAGCCATCGTGCGCCAGACGCAGGTGGCAGGCGGCAGCATCAGTCTCGACGGTCTGCAGCGCGGTGTCTATGCCGTACAGATAGGGCGATTGGGCTCAACACTTATCCGATTATAA
>CAMOWH010000063.1:0-12867 GCA_946628315.1 uncultured Prevotella sp. | reverse complement strand
CGCACATTTCCTTGAAGAACTGCAAAAGACTATCAATCATGTATAAGACCCGTCAGTTATCTGCCGTCAAGGTGGGTGTGGTGCATCATCGCCCTGCTGGCCATTCAGCCCGTAGAACCACAAAAACACGCCAAATTAAAGCATAAAAGAAACCCAAACTACTGATAACCAGCGGTTTGGATTTCCATTTGGTCGGGATTACTGGACTCGAACCAGCGACCTCGCGCCCCCCAGACGTGTGCGCTACCAACTGCGCTAAATCCCGATCCTTAATATGTGATTTCTCTGAAATCGTGTGCAAAGGTACAACGTTTTTTTGAATCTGCCAAATTTTCCGGCTTTTTTTTGAAGAAAAGTTTGATAATTAATGTTATTTCCTTGCATAGTCGGCAAATAATTCGTACTTTTGTCACGTTATTATTAAATAAAGAGGTATTCAGAAATTACATTATCTATGCAATATACAATCACAGCCCCGAAGGTGCTGAAGCATACGGCCCAGTTGCCAGCCTCGAAGAGCATCTCGAACCGGGCACTTATCATTCACGCACTGTCAGGGAGTCAGGTGGTCCCTGACAACCTGTCTGACTGCGACGACACGGAGGTCATAGTCCGTGCGCTGCGAGACAATCCTTACGAGATTAACATCAAGGCGGCAGGTACGGCCATGCGCTTCATGACGGCAAGGTTGTCGGTATGCGAGGGCGAAGAGCACGTGCTGACGGGTACTGAACGCATGAGGCACCGCCCCATCGGTACGCTGGTGGATGCCCTGCGCCGGCTGGGTGCAGACATCGAGTATGTAGGCGAGGAAGGCTTCCCTCCCCTACGCATCCGTGGCCGGAAGCTGGAGGGCGGATTATTGGAAACGGCAGGCAACATCAGTTCGCAGTACATCTCGGCACTGCTGATGATAGGCCCCATGCTAAGCAAGGGTCTGACGCTGCACCTGACGGGGGACATCATCTCACGCCCCTACATTGACCTGACGCTATGGACCATGCGCGAATTTGGTGCCGATGCCGAATGGAGCGACTATGAGACCATCAAGGTGGAGCCGAAACCGTATCAGGAACGGCCCTACTATATAGAGAGCGACTGGAGTGCGGCGTCCTACTGGTACGAAATGTTGGCACTGTCAGCCAACGAAGACGACGAGGTGAGGCTGACGGGGCTCATGGACGGCTCGAAACAGGGCGACTCGCAGGTGCGCTACCTGTTCAGCCTGTTGGGCGTGAAGACGACGTTCGAGACAACGCAGGAGGGTGTACCGACGACGGTGACGCTGAGGCACTCAGGGCGTCGGGTATCCAGGCTGGACTATGACTTCGTAAACTGTCCCGACCTGGCACAGACCTTTGTGGTATGCTGTGCACTGATGGGGGTGAAGTTCCATTTCCACGGACTGTCGACACTGAAAATCAAGGAGACGGACCGCATAGAGGCCCTGAAACGGGAGATGCGTAAGCTGGGCTACGTCATCTATGACCGCGACAACCAGGAACTGCTGTGGGACGGCGAACGCTGTGAGCCGCAGCTGGAGTTGGGCATTGACACCTACGAGGACCACCGCATGGCACTGGCCTTCGCTCCTGCAGCACTGCGCTACGAAGGACTGCGCATCAATCGTCCGGAGGTGGTGACCAAGTCGTATCCGCAGTATTGGAAGGATCTTGTGCGAGCCGGATTCCAGATAGACGAGAGGTGAGAGATTAAAAGATTAAGAGATTGAGTTTCCTGCTGATAGTTATCATATCGCTCGTGGCACTGGGCATAGTTGCCGCCATCTTCTCCGGTGGCGACAATGAACCTGTGCAGCCAGAAGAAGAGGGCAACTGCACCTCATGCAGCAGCAGGAACGAGTGTAAGCTGGCAGAACTGAAAGAGGAAAGCGAACGGAGAAAGGAAGAAAAGAATAGGGGTGGCGGCTGTCATCCGACAGGCATGGCGACTGTCGCACTGGTGGTACTGCTGGCACTGACGGGATGCTCGACGAAGAACAATACGGCCAGAACGCGCTGGTGGCACGCCTTCAATGCCCGCTACAACACATACTTCAACGGTTCGCAGGCATTCATCGAGGGCAGTCTGGAGAAAGAACAGGGCAACAAGGACAACTACACCGAGCTCATCCCCCTGTATACCGTCGGCAACAAGCAGAGCCGCGACCTGGGCAAGGGCAACTTCGACCGCGCTATAGAGAAGTCGGAGAAAGCCATCAAGCAACACAGCATCAAGACGCGCCCCCAGTGGAACAAAAGCCGACGGAAGACACAGAAGGACATCGAGTGGCTGAACCGCCGCGAGTACAACCCCTTCATCTGGAAGGCTTGGCTGCTGATGGGCAAGTCGCAGTTCCAGAAGGGCGAGTTCGAAGAGGCCGCTGCCACCTTCAGCTATATGTCACGCCTGTATCACACCCAACCCGCCATCAACGGACTGGCAAGGGCCTGGCTGGCCAAGAGCTATACGGAATTGGACTGGCTGTACGATGCCGAGGACGTCATCAGCAAGCAGCGTCGCGACACCATGCACTTCCGCGCCGTCAAGGACTGGGACTACACCTATGCCGACTACTACATACACAGCCAGCGCTACGAGGAGGCCCTACCCTACCTGCGCAAAGTCATCAGACACGAGAAGCGGCGCAAGCAGAAAGCCCGCGAGTGGTTCCTCTACGGACAGCTGCAGGCCCTGTTGGGACGCAAGGCAGAAGCCTACGACGCCTTCAAGCATACCATCCGTCTGAACCCTCCCTACGAACTGGAGTTCAATGCCCGCATTGCCCAGACAGAGGTGATGGCCCGAGGGGGCAAGAATGCCCGCCAGATGGTGAAGCGGCTGAAGCGCATGGCGGCATCGGACAATAACAAAGACTATCAGGACCAGGTGTACTATGCCATCGGCAACATCTGGCTGGCCGAACGTGACACGACACAAGCCATCGAGGCCTACGAGGAGGGCAACAAGAAGGCCACCCGCAGCGGCATAGAGAAGGGTGTGCTGCTGCTGACACTGGGCAACCTGTACTGGGAACGCGAGAAGTTTGCCGATGCCCAGCGGTGCTACGGCGAGGCCATCGGACTGCTGGACAAGGACCGTCAGGACTACCAACGGCTGTCTGAACGCTCGAAAATACTGGACGAGCTGGTGCCGCACACCAGCAGCGTGGAACTGCAAGACTCGCTGCAACGGCTGGCCAAGATGCCGGAAGCCGAGCGGCTGAAGGTGATAGACCGCATCATAGAGGAGCTGAAGAAGAAAGAGAGGGAGGAACGGCGGGCCCGCGAGGAAGCCGAAGCGGAGCAGGTGCTACAACAGCAGTCGGCCATGGGCAACCGCCAGCAAACCAACACCCCCACCGTGCCTACACCTGCCACAGCGAGCAACGGAGCATGGTACTTCTACAATCCACAGGCCGTCAGCCAGGGTAAGCGTTCCTTCGAACAGCAGTGGGGCAAGCGCCAGAACGTGGACGACTGGCAGCGCGTCAACAAGACGGTAGTGAGCCTGTTGCCCGAGAACAGCGAAACCTCAGAAAACCAAGAATCCACGGTGGTTGGCGATTCTATCGCCAACATGACAACTGCCGACACCACAGCCGTCGCACAAGCCGACTCTGCTGCCCTCGACCCACACAACCGGGAATACTATCTGGCACAGATACCCTTCACTGACGACCAGCTGGCCACCAGCAATGCCGCCATTCAGGAGGGACTGTTCCATGCAGGCATCCTGTTCAAGGACAAGATGGACAACCTCAGGCTGAGCGAGCGCTGGCTGAGGCGACTGACCACCGACTATCCCGACTACGAACACAACGACGAGGCGTGGTACCACCTGTTCCTGCTGTACTCGCGACAGGGACGCACCCTGGAGGCACAACACTGTCTGGCGATGCTGCAGGCCAATCACACGGAGAGCCAGTGGACTACCCTACTCTCCGACCCGCACTTTGCCGAAAACCAACGCTTCGGCATCCACATCGAAGACTCGCTGTATGCCGCAACCTACAACGCCTTCAAGGCCGACCGCTATCAGGAGGTCCAGAACAACGTCCAGCTGTCGGAGAGCCGTTTCCCGCTGGGCCAGCACCGTCCGAAGTTCCTGTTCATCGAAGGTCTGAGTATGCTGAACGACGGCAATGCCAAGGGCTGTACGGAGCGTATGCAACAGGTGGTGGAGCAATACCCCCAGAGCGAGGTCAGCGAAATGGCAGGCATGATACTGCGTGGCGTGCAACAAGGGCGCAAGCTCTACGGTGGCAAGTTCGACATGGGCGATGTCTGGTCACGACGCGCGGCAGAGTCGATGTCTGGCGACTCTACCCAGGTGGACACGCTGACTTTCGAGCGCAATGCCAGCTACGTGTTCCTGCTGGCCTTCCAGCCCGACTCCGTGAACCAGAACCAGCTGCTCTACGAGCTGGCCAAGTATAACTTCTCGAACTTCCTGGTGCGTAACTTCGACATTGTCATCGACCAAGACCCCAACGGACTGGCACGGATGCTCGTCAGCGGATTCCTGAGCTACGACGAGGCCCGTCAGTATGCACGACAACTGCACGACAGCAAGGCACTGACGCCATACATGAAACACTGCCGGAGCCTCATTGTCAGCGAACAGAACCTGCGACTGCTGGGCACTGCCTACAGTTACCGTGACTACGAGGTCTTCTTCGAGAAAGAGATAGAACCCGTCAAGATATCGACTCAGCCCCTGTTGGACGAGCCTGAGAGCATCACCACAGAGGAAGACCCAGAGGAGGCTCCCACTGAAGAACAAACCACCAACGACGATGACCTGTTCAACAACCAGCCTCAACAGCAGAACAACGGCTACATTGAGTTCGACGACGACTTCTGGCGATGACGGAAAGAATAAAAGGCAAAAAAGCAAAAAGTTAAAACATATTATGACGAACGGACGATTACTATGGGCTGACGACGAGATGGAACTGCTCCGCGCCCACCTGCTGTTCCTGGAGAAAAAAGGTTATGAAGTGGTAACCGTGACCAACGGCACTGATGCCGTCGAGGAATGCCGGAAGGGCTCCTTCGACCTGGTGCTGCTGGACGAGATGATGCCCGGACTCTCCGGACTGGAAACCCTGCAACGCATCAAGGAACTGACGCCACAGACTCCGGTGGTGATGGTGACCAAGAGCGAGGAGGAGGACATCATGAACCAAGCCATCGGCCAGCAGATAGCCGACTACCTGATCAAGCCCGTGAACCCCAGCCAGATACTGCTGACGCTGAAGAAGAACATACACCGTCGCGAAATAGTGACGGAAACCGTTCAGCAGGGCTACCAACAGCAGTTCCAGCAGATTGCCATGCAGATTATGGACTGTCGCACGTGGCAGGACTGGACGGACGTCTACAAACGGCTGGTACGCTGGGAACTGGAACTCAGCGCCACCGACTCGCAGATGACCGAGATGCTGGACATGCAGAAGCAGGAGGCCAACTTGGGCTTTGCCAAGTACGTCAAGAAGAGCTACATGGACTGGATGAAGGGCAGTGAACACCCCATGATGTCCAACGAGCTGTTCAAGACCAAGATATTCCCCCTGCTCAACGAGGGGCAGAAGGTGTTTCTGGTGGTACTGGACAACTTCCGCTACGACCAGTGGAAAATGCTGGAACGAGAGATTGGCGACTTGTTCGAGATAGACGAGGATGTCTATTGCAGCATCCTGCCTACCGCCACACAATATGCCCGTAACGCCATCTTCTCGGGTCTGATGCCAGTACAGATAGCCCAGATGTTCCCCGACCTGTGGGTCGACGAGGACGAGGAGGAAGGCAAGAACCTGAACGAGGAGCCACTCATCCAGACCCAGTTGGAGCGCTATCGCAGGAAGAACACCTTCTCGTACCACAAAATCAACACCTCGGCAGAGGCAGAGCGCTTCATGCAGCAACTGAACCAGCTGGAGCGTAACGACCTGAACGTAGTGGTGTTCAACTTCATTGACATGCTGAGCCACGCCCGCACGGAGTCGAAGATGGTACGCGAACTGGCCAACAACGAGTCAGCCTATCGCAGCATTACCCTCTCGTGGTTCCGCCATTCTGTCATTGCCGACCTGTTCCGCGAATTGGCACAGAGCGACTATCGCATCATCATCACCACCGACCACGGTTCCATACGCACCAATACACCCGTCAAGATTGTCGGTGACCGCAACACCAATACCAACCTGCGCTACAAGCTGGGCAAGAACCTGAGCTACGACGCAAAGGACCTCTTCGTCATCAAAGAGCCCCAGAAGGCTCACCTGCCCGCCCCCAACCTGTCGACAAGCTATGTGTTTGCCACGGGCGACAGTTTCTTTGCCTATCCCAACAACTACAACTACTACGTGTCGTACTATCGCAACACGTTCCAGCACGGCGGCATCTCGATGGAGGAAATGATTGTCCCCATCGTATCACTGAAAGGGAAAAAACGATGAACTTTAAACATTGAACGTTATGATTACAATTAAAATAAAAGACATAGACCACATCCGCGAGGCTGCTCGCGAGTTTATCAACCAGATGGGCGAGGCACGCGTCTTTGCCTTCTACGGCAAGATGGGTGCCGGCAAGACGACCTTCGTCAAGGCCATCTGCGAAGAACTGGGCGTTGACGACGTCATCACCAGCCCGACCTTCGCCATCATCAACGAGTACACCGCCAACCAACAGCCCATCTACCACTTCGACTTCTACCGCATCAAGAAGTTGGAAGAAGTCTACGACATGGGCTACGAGGACTACTTCTACTCAGGAGCGCTCTGCTTCATTGAGTGGCCCGAACTGATAGAAGAAATCCTGCCCGAGGATGCCGTACGTGTCAGCATCGCCGAGCAGGAAGACGGAACAAGAACGGTCTCCTTCTGAAAAAGAGACCGTTCACGTTTTAGTTTTCAACCTTTATGCATTCCATGCTTACAGCAGAGCCTGGAACTTCTCTTCGAGCTTAGCCTTGGGCTGGGCACCTACGAGTTTGTCGACCACCTGACCGCCCTTGAAGAACAGGATGGTAGGAATGTTGCGGATGCCAAACTCCTGAGCCAGGTCTTCGTTGTCCTCGACATCACACTTGCCGACAGTAATCTTGCCGTCGTATGCCTCTGCCAGTTCGGAAATGATGGGAGCGACCATACGGCAGGGACCGCACCAGGTTGCCCAGAAATCAACTACTAACGGCTGACTGCCATTCTTCAGACTCTCGAAATTCTCGTTTGTGATTGTTACTTCCATAATCTTCGTTTAAGAATTGATAAATTACTATTGACTTTTAATTTTGTTCTCATTGATGTTTCAGCAAATACCATGCCACTCTAATTGATCTTGTAGCCCAGGGCATCTGTTTGCTCTATATAATGTATCAGTTCGTTCCTGACATCGATGGTTGCCGTGGCACTGCGTACCAAGACGTGCCGCTTGCCTGTGGAGTCGTGTAGCAGGAAGTAGACCTCCGTCTTGCCGGGACTCTGTTTTATCAGTTCACCCAGTTCCTCCACCATCGTCTCGTTCAACTGGTCGGTAGCCAGCGAGATGGTGATGCGCGACACAGCCTTCGCCTTGACGTCCTGCAGATATTCGACAGTAGAGATTTTCAGGTCCTTGGGGCCGTTGTCATTATAGGCGAAGCGTGGTTTGATCTTGCCTGTCACATAGACAGAGGCTCCTATGGCAAACATACCCGAGTGTTTGCCCCACTCTTCACCGAAGAGCGGCAAATCGCCAGAACCGTTATAGTCTTCCAGCGTCACGATGCCAAAGGGTTTTCCGTTCTTGGTAAAACCCGTCCGCACATTGGTGACAATGCCGCCCAAGATGACATCCTCACGGTCTGCCAGGTCGGAAGTATCTGCCAATTCGTCACAACGGGTATTGCACAGGTTGTCCAACACAATCTTAAACTGATCCAGCGGATGGGCAGAGAGGTAGATGCCGACCAGTTCGCGCTCCTTGTTCAACCGCTCGATGTCGCTCCAGCGTATGTCCGTCTTGGGCAGTGCCGGTGTCTGGATTTCCAAGTCGTCGAAAGCGCCGAACAGTGAGTTCTGTGCCTGCTGCTTTTCGGCCTGATAGGTCTGGCCATAGCGTATGATGATATCGATAAAGGTATCGCCCTTGGTATTCTGCGCAAAGAAATCCTCGCGACGGATGCCAAAGCTGTCGAAGCCTCCGCTCAAGGCCAGCGACTCGAAGGCCTTGCGGTTGACCTGACTGAAGTTGATGCGCTGGACAAAATCAAAGATATCCTTGTAGAGTCCGTTCTTCTCGCGCTCATCGATGATGGCCTGTGCCACACTGTCACCCATACCCTTGATGGCTGCCAGACCAAAGCGTATCTCACCCTTCTTGTTGACACCGAACTTCTGGAACGACTCGTTCACGTCGGGCCCCAGGGTGGCTATGCCCATCTGCTTGCACTCATCCATCAGTTTGGTGATTTCCGAAATCTGGTCGCGACGGCGACTCATGATGGCTGCCATGAACTCAGCCGGATAGTTGGCCTTGAGGTAGGCCGTCTGGAAGGCTACCCACGAATAGCAGGCGGCGTGAGACTTGTTGAAGGCATAGGAAGCAAACGCCTCCCAGTCACTCCATATCTTCTCCAGCACCTTAGGGTCGTGGCCGTTCTTCTTGCCGCCCTCAATGAACTTGGGTTTCATGGCGTCTACGATGTCTTTCTTCTTCTTACCCATCGCCTTACGCAGGGCATCGCTCTCGCCTCGGGTGAAGTCTGCCAGCAGACGCGACAGCAACATCACCTGCTCCTGATAGACGGTAATGCCATAGGTATCCTTCAGATACTTCTCCATGACGGGAATGTCATAGGTGATAGGTTCCTCGCCGTGCTTACGACGGATGAACTGGGGGATATAGCCCATAGGGCCCGGACGGTAGAGGGCGTTCATGGCGATGAGGTCCTCGAAGACGGTAGGTTTCAGCTCGCGCAGGTATTTCTGCATACCAGCCGACTCAAACTGGAAGGTACCGATGGTACGTCCCTGCTGATAGAGTTCGTAGGTCTTGGGGTCATCAATAGGTATGGCGTCCAGGTCGACGTCTATGCCACGTGTCTGTTTGATGACGGCACAGGCTTCCTTCATCTCCGACAGGGTTTTCAGTCCGAGGAAGTCCATCTTGATGAGTCCCGTCGACTCGATGACGTGTCCGTCATACTGGGTACAGTTGGTCTTCTGGTCCTTGAAGTCCGGGTCGTCAGCCGTAGAGACAGGCACCCAGTCGCTGATGGGGTCGCGGCAGATGATGAAGCCGCAGGCGTGGATGCCCGTACCGCGAACCGTTCCCTCCAGCATTCGGGCATACTTGATGGTATTGCGCAGGGCGGGGTCGTTAGAGGCTTCGGCATCGCGAAGCTCAGGAACCGCCTTGATGGCGTTTTCCAGATTCATCTTCGGCGTCTTTCCGTCCACATCGGGCAGACGGTCGGGAATGGCCTTACACAGCGCATTGCTGACAGAGATAGGCACCTTCTCCACACGGGCCACATCCTTCAGGCTGTTCTTGGTGGCCATCGTGGCGTAGGTGATGATGTGCGCACAGTTCTCGTGACCGTATTTGTCTTCCACCCATTTCAGCACCTTGCCGCGGCCGTCGTCATCGAAGTCAGTATCAATATCGGGCAACGAGATACGGTCAGGATTCAGGAAACGCTCGAACAGCAGGTCGTACTTCAGGGGGTCTATCTTGGTGATGCCCAGACAGTAAGCAACCACTGAGCCAGCCGCAGAGCCACGTCCGGGGCCTACCATCACGCCTAACTCGTCGCGGGCAGAGTTGATGAAGTCCTGCACAATGAGGAAATAGCCGGGGAAACCCATCGTCTTCATGATGTGCAGCTCAAAGCGCACACGGTCTTCGACATCCTTGGGAATGGGGTCACCATAGCGTTTTTTGGCTCCCGCATAGGCCAGTTCTGCCAAATAGTCAGCCTCGAACTTGATGCGGTACAGCTTGTCATAGCCGCCCAGTTTCTTGATTTTCTTCTCGCCCTCCTCTTGCGGGAGCTGGTTCTCGCCATTCTCGTCACTGGTAAACTCCTGGAACAGTTGCTCCTCCGTGAACTTCCGGTGCCACTCTTCTTCCGTACCGAACGACTCGGGAATGGGGAAGAAAGGCATGATGGGGTCGTGGTCAATGCTATATATCTCTATCTTGTCCAGTATCTCGCAGGTGTTCGCCAAAGCCTCCGGGACATCGCTGAACACCTCGTTCATCTCTTCACGGGTCTTGAACCACTCTTGCTTGGAATAGAGCATACGGGTGGGATCGTCCAAGTCCTTCGAGGTGGCCAGACACAGCAGGTGGTCATGGGCCTCAGCGTTCTCCTGGTCCACAAAGTGGGCATCGTTCGAGCACACCAGCTTGATGCCGTACTCATGAGCCAGCTCTATGAGCACCTTGTTGGCCTTTTGCTGCAAAGGGAACGTCTCGCGGTTGGCACGGATGGACGGGTCTTTCACCTCATGGCGCTGAAGCTCCAGATAGTAGTCGTCGCCAAACACCCGGTGATACCACTCAATGGCCTCACGGGCACCGGCAATGTCACCGTTCAGGATTTTCTTGGGCACCTCGCCGGCGATACATGCCGAACAGACGATGAGCCCCTCGTGGTATTTCTCCAGGTCTTCGCGGTCGGTACGGGGGCGCATATAGAAGCCATCCACCCACGAACGGCTGACCAGCTTGATGAGGTTCTTGTAGCCTTTATAGTTCTTGGCCAGCACAATGAGGTGGTAACCGCCCTGATACCGCTTGTCGTCCTTCAACAATTTGCTGCCATAACGCGACACATACATTTCGCAGCCGAAGATGGGTACAAAAGGCGGCAGGCCCTCTTTCTTGCGTCCCTTGTTGATGCCTCCGACATAGTCATGAAATTCCTTGATACCGAACATATCGCCATGATCGGTAATAGCCATACCACGCATACCATTCCCGATGGCCTTGTCTACCAGCCGTTTGATACTCGACTGACCATCCAGAATGGAGTAATAAGTATGGACATGCAGATGTATGAAATCTTCCATTTTTCGCTTTTTAAGGCTCAAAGTTACAACGAAAAGGCGAATTTACCAAAAAAATTCATAATTATTAATCTGAAATTCATAATTATTATGTACCTTTGCACGTTGTAAGATTAAATTGCCAAAACTTCTCATGGGAGAAAGAATCAAGAAACTAAAGAAAATAAGAATACACCGTGAAGGCACAAGCGAACTGCTGTATGGCGGCCTCATCATCCTTGCCGTCAATCTGCTGTTGTGGTTTGTTTTGGGAGCCATTCACCCATTGGCCTGCCACTTCGTCATGCCTGTCACTTGTTGCATCGGAGCCTTCGTATGGCTGTCCATGCTGAACTTCTACCGCTGTCCTATCCGCTATTTCAACGGCGACACAGACAAGTTGGTGGTTGCTCCTGCCGATGGCAAGATTGTCGTGTTGGAAGAAGCCGAGGAATACGAGTATTTCCACGACAAGCGCCTGATGATCAGCATCTTCATGAGTCCGCTGAACGTCCACGCCAACTGGTTCCCCGTAGACGGAAAGGTCAAGTTCGTACACCACCAGAACGGCAACTACCACAAGGCTTGGCTGCCTAAGGCCAGCGAGGAGAACGAACATGCCGACGTCATGATTACCACACCTGACGGCGAGGACATTCTGGTACGCCAGATAGCCGGTGCCATGGCCCGCCGTATCGTCACCTATGCCAAGGAGGGCGAGGAGTGCTACATTGACGAGCACATGGGCTTCATTAAACTGGGCTCACGTGTAGACGTCTATCTGCCACTGACTGCCAAGGCCTGCGTCACCATGGGGCAACCCACAACGGGTGACCAGACGGTTATCGCCAAACTGGCTTAACATTAAAAATCCAAAGTTCAAAAGTTCAATGATTAAGAAGCACATTCCCAATAGCATCACCTGCCTGAACCTGATATCAGGCTGCATTGCCACTTACTGGGCCCTTTGCGGCGTATGGGATACGGCCCTGCTGTTCATCATCATCGGAGCAGTATTCGATTTCTTCGACGGTATGTCGGCACGCCTTCTGGGAGTCAGCTCACCCATTGGCAAGGAACTGGACTCACTGGCTGACGACATCACGTTCGGCCTGGCTCCGTCAGCGATTATTTTCGACTTCCTCAAGGCGGGAGCACAATACCTGCCGTGGCACTATCTGGCTTACGCCGCCTTTATCATGGCAGCTTTCTCCGCACTGCGACTGGCTAAGTTCAATCTCGACGAGCGACAGGCTATGGGCTTCATCGGACTGCCCACACCTGCCAATGCACTGTTCTGGGGGGCCCTGATTGCAGGCTCAGGTGACTGGCTGCTCTCTTCACCCATCTGCTACTATGCCGTCTTCTTCGGAATGCTGGTCAGCAGCTGGCTGTTGGTAAGCGAGATTCCCATGTTCGCCCTGAAGTTCAAGACGTGGGGCTGGAAGGGCAATGACATCAAATACATCTTCCTGATTACCTGCATCCCGATGCTCATCTTACTCGGCATCAGCGGACTGGCAGCCATCATCGCTTGGTATGTGATTCTCTCGTTGTTCGCAAACGCTCATAAAAAGAAATAACTCCCCAACTTACAAAAAGCCTTAAACTTATGGAAATATTACTATTTGTGTTCTTTCTCCTTGTTTTCATCGGAATGCTCGTAGGAGGTACTGTCATCAAGAAAATCAAGCAAGCCCACAAAGCTGCCCAGAAAGCAGCCGACAAACAGGAACAGCAGTTCCGCGACGAGGTAGGACGCCAGCGTCAGCAGTACAGCCAGCGTACACAACCCAAGAGCAATCAGAATGTTCAGAGTAATCAGA
>CAMOWH010000062.1:0-12974 GCA_946628315.1 uncultured Prevotella sp. | reverse complement strand
GCATCTCACACACCTCAGTCTGACAGCACACCTCGCCCCCAGCAGCCTCGATATCGCGGATGAGCGAATCGACAATGAGTTGCCCACTGCCCTTCAGTCGCCAACTGCTCTGGATGTAACTGCTCAAGCCATGGGCAAAGGTAAACAGCGGCAACGACTCACGACGCAGTTCCATCCTCATGGCAGCTGCCGACACGACGTTGACCAACAGAGGGTCGTGGAAGAGCGATGTCAGGTAGTCGTAGGCATTGACATGGGAACTCTGCACCATGGGCGGCAACTGGCGTAGCATTGCCACAAACTGATGCAGTGCGCTGCGCTCCTGTGGAAAGTAGGCTGCAAGAGTGTCGGCAAAATGGTCGAAGCCCTCTGCCAACGGGTATGTCTGGTTGCCAATGGTGATGAGGTCGAAGCCGTCGGCATCGAGTCGTTGCCAAGGCAGCGTCAGCAAGTCCAGCATCTGGAAAGCATCGTGCAAGGACTGTCCTTCATCCAAACCACCGACATAGTGGAAACCGGTGTCAAACTCCAGTTTACCACGCCGATAGCTCTGCAGGCATCCACCGGGTATGCGCTGGCGCTCCAGCACCACCACACTACGCCCGCTCTGTGCCAGCTGACGGGCACAGATGAGACCTCCGAGTCCACTGCCTATGATTACTACGTCGTACTTCACCAAACTATTCGATTATTTTTCTTTTTGCAGCCACCGGAAAACGGCAGGTTGAAGGACATAGGCAAGAATGACAGCAGAGAGCAGGCCAACGAGTGTAGAGAAGCCTACACTACGGATGGCAGGATGCTGAGCCAGCAACATGCTGCTGACTGTCACAATCAGAATGATAGCAGAGAGTAATACAGCCGTCTTGTGGTATTGCAGGTTCTGATTGATCAGACCGTTCATCACAAAGATGCTGTAGTCGACACCAATACCGAAGATAAAGGTGGAAATGATGATGCTGATGAGGTTGAACTGTACTCCGAACAAGTTCATGACACCCAACACGATGAGCCAGCTGAGCAGGATGGGTGCAAAGCCCAACAGGGTGTACTTGACGTTGAAACGGAACGACAGGAGCAACACCACGAAGACAAAAGCCATGGACAACCACTGCAGGGTGTCGAAGTCGCGGCTCATCTGAATCAGCGTGTCTGTCGTATAATAATAGGTATCGAGCACGAGCAGGTTGGGATCGCTGCTGACGGCATCACAAATGCGGATATAGTCGCTGTCACTGCTGCGCACAGAGTCGTTCTGGCAGCGGACAGAGGTAAACACCAGATAGTCCCCACCGTATGACTGCTCGGTCAGGGTGGAGAGATAGCCCTCGGGGATGAGTTCTGCGTTGTAGAGCGCGTCAGGCTGGTAGTCTGCATTGGCAGCCTCAAAGAAAGCATTGAAAGCCTCGGGATTCAGTCCGGCTTGGGAAGCCGTCTCGTTGATGAGTCTACGGACGGTCGCCTGACGTTCCGGAGTCCAGTAGCGATGCCAAGCATCAATGCGCTGCTGCTGGGTATGGAGTGCCACCAGCAGCTGATTGGTATGGGTATAGCTCTTCACCAGTCCGATGCGCTGCAGCGAATCGAGCTTATGGTCCAAGATGGCAAAGTGGTCAATGGCCTCCTCCATGGTACGCCCCTGACTAGCAAAGTATTTGGTCTTGTCGCCTGTATAGGTCTTGTCGCGAAGCAGGTTCTCGGAATGCTCCGTAATCTCAGCCTCGTAGCCCAGATTGTGCATGTCAGCATCGAAATGAGTTCCCCCCACCAGATAGGCACCCACACCCAGCAGGACGACCAGCAAGATAGCGACCAGCAGAGGCCGTTTGCGGTCGAAAGGATAGGCATTGATACGATCCAGCCAGTTGAAGGCATGCTGACTGGTCTTGCTGGACAGCATCTGAGGCAGCCAGATGAGCGAGAACAAAGTGGTGCCCAGGATGGCAAAGGCAGCAAACAAGCCAAAGTCGCGCAGCAGGTCGGTATTGACAAACAACAGACCCGCAAAGGAACCGATGGTGGTGATGCAGCCCAGCAGTACAGGTTTTACCTGGTCGCGCAACAGTTGTTCAGGGTCGCTGACATACTGGTGATGCGTCAGGACATGGAGCACATAGCTCATGGCCACCCCCAGCACCACACCACCAATGCCCAAGGCCAGAAGTGAGAATTCGCCTTTGAGCCAGTACATCATGGCCAAGCCAAACAAAGTGCCAAAGGCGACGGGTAATAACAACAGAGGGATGGTATCCCAGCGACGGAAGCAATACAGCAGGAATAGCAGCACCAAGACGAGTGCCCCTGCTATTGTAGTCGTCAGATCGTGCTTGATCTGTGTAGAGTTATAATAGCCACTGGCAGGTGTCCCATGATAGCTGATGCGCACCTGCGGATGACTCTTGGCATACTGGTCTATCAGCTCGTTCAGCATCTGGAACATGGCAGAGCCCTGTCCGGTATTGGTGGCAGAATAGCGAGGGGTGATAAAGGCGATGCATACTGTTGAGTCGGGAACAAAAAAGTGGTTATCAATGGTTTTGTAGTTGCCAGCACTCATCATGGGTGCCAGCTGTTCTGCCAATACGCTGCGCATGCCCATCGGGTCCATCTGGATGAGTTCCGGGAACATGCTGCCAAACTCGCCCGTCAGGTCGTCGCGGTTCTGTTGCATCTGACGTACGAAATGCTCGCGGGTGAGCAAGGTGTCAAACCTCGCATAGGCAGAGGTGTCAATATAGGCGGGAATGTGTTCCGCCATATAGTCAATGGCATCAGGCATCAAGTCTTCGTCCAAGCGGTAGAACACATCGCCTATGGTCTGGCTGGCAGAGTCGCTCCTGGTGAGTGACTCAACGAACGCATCGCACGTTTCAGCCAGGCTGTCAGCATGTTCTCCCTCGAACAACAGGAATACCTTATCCTTGATTTTCAAGTCTGCAAAAGCCAACTTGGTGGTACCATCCTCGTTCTTGGACGAGGGCATCAGCTTGTTGATGTCTTCCTCCAAATGTATCTGGGTGGCAAAGTAACCGAAGAAGGCAAACAAAGCCACCATGGACAGCCAGCAGACGAGCTGATGGCTGCGGAAATACTGAGCGAGACGGATCAACAAGTGGGTCATTGCATGAATATTTTCAGTTTAACCTCAGCGACGGGGTCATCGCCTACGGAAGTATGGCCAGTGGCCAGTGTGACGTTGCCAAACGTCATGTCGAAAGAGACTACGGTATCAAGTCGCTCGCCCAGACGCGGACGACGATGGCAGGCAAAATGTTTCACCTCGCCAATGATGCCCACAGGAGGAGCCGATGACTCAGGAGACAAAGCCTGGCTACCCGCCAAGGCTGAGCAGGACTGTGCGATGTGCTCGATGAGTCCTGTCTCTGCCATCGTCTGGTCGGGCAGCATGAAGTAATTGTCCTGCCGTACCTCAAGGGTAGCGGCAGCACTCTTACTGTCACGCTCCTCCAGCGTATCCACCATCATGAACGGATAGCGCTGGGGTATCAGCCGTTTGATGTCATCACCGCTGTATATCATGCAGCCTGATGTTCCTCAATGTAGTCGTACAGGTTGTCGAAGGTCTGAATCTTCTTCAGGTCCTCTACTGGGATGGTGATTTTGTAGTTGAACTGCACCAGTGCGATGAGGTCCACGAGGTTAATACTGTCGAGGCTGAGGGTCTCTTTCAGGTTAGCATCGGGTGTGAACTCACTCTCTTCAACTTCAAACTCTTCAGCCAGCAGGCTGTTTACTTGTGCGATAATTTCTTCTCTTGTCATGACAATTTAAAATTTTACAATTTACAATATATTTTCTATTTACTGTTTATTTTCCGATATCAGCAGTTTTTGACGATCAGCGTCGAGTTGGTACCACCAAATCCGAACGAGTTGCTCAGGAAGATGTCGAAGTGCTCCTGACGAGTCTCGGGAATGACGTTGATGCACTGGGTAACCTCATCAGGATTCTCGAAGTTGATAGAACCGGCAATGAAGTCGTTCTTCATCATCAGCATCGAGTAGATAATTTCTGAAGCACCTGCCATCCACATCTCATGTCCCGTCTGGCTCTTCGTAGAGGTCACAGGAACACGATAGTCCCCGAACACGCTTGCGATAGCCTCAGCCTCACGACTGTCACCAATAGGCGTAGAGGTGGCATGGGCGTTCACATAACCGATTTCGCGGGGTGAGATGCCTGCACTCTCCAGTGAGCGCAGCAGCGAACGGGTGGGACCTTCCACATTGGGTGTAGAGATGTGGTCACCATTGCCGGAGAATCCCCAACCGAGGATCTCAGCCAGGATGGGAGCACCACGACGTACAGCATGGTCATAGCTCTCGATAATCAGTGTGGCAGCACCACCGCTGGGCACCAGTCCGTCGCGGTCGCGGTCGAAGGGGCGGCTTGCCTTGGCAGGGGCATCGATGCGTGTAGAGAAGGTCTGCAGGGCATCGAACGAGGCAATGCCATACATATTGTTTTCCTCAGCACCACCACAGACGATGCAGTCTTGCAGTCCGTTCTTGATGAGCAGGTAGCCCAGTCCGAGCGACTGAGAACCGCTGGCACAAGCAGCAGAGGCAGTGAGGTTGATACCCTTCAGGTGGAACAATGTGGCCAGGTTCATGGTCACAGTAGAGTTCATGGACTGGAAGATGGCTCCAGAGCCACAGGCTGCTGTCGAGCCTACCTGACGGAACTTGTCCATGGCAACCATCGTAGCCTCAGCCACAGAGTCATTGCCATAGATGACACCTACCTCATGGCTGTCAATATAGTCTTGTGTCAGCTTAGCCTGTTCCAGGGCCTGCACAGTAGCCATATAGGCATACTGAGCCTCCTCAGGCATCATCTGACGAACATTGCGACTCAACACTTTCTTCAAATCTGCTTTTGGCACATTGGCACAGATGGGCGAACGGAAACCTGCGTCCTTGCGCTCCTGGCTAAAAACGATGCCACTACGTCCTTCAAACAAAGACTGGCGCACTTCGTCAAGCGTCGTACCGATGCACGACCAAATGCCCATTCCTGTGATTACTACTCTGTTTTCCATATTTTCTATTTATTTTCTTTTTATTTTCAATGATTTCACAAATATTCTTTCCGCTACGCGCTAATCTCCTTGATAAAGCAGCGACGACGTTTGACGAATTCCGGATTCAGCGGTTTCCACTGAGACAGTTCGCGCACATTGTCCTCCAGCTGGGGTCCCGTCTCAGCCCAACGGAAGCCATACTGATTGTAGATGGGTATCAAATCGTCGAAGAACAGGGCGTTGACACCCAAGCCTTGATAGTCAGGACGTACAGCGACAAGCAGCATCTCAGCGCTTTCCTCCCGCTGCCATTTCATGGCTTTGAGCAGATGCCACCAACCGATGGGCCACAAACGGCCTTTTGCCTTCTGCATAGCTTGCGACAAACATCCCATCGTGATAGCCACGCCCACAATCTCCTCCTGGTCGTTGACCACTACCGGAATCAGTTTTTTGTCTATCAGCTTGAGATACTTGTCCAGGAAGTCATTCACTTGGCGCTCTGACAGTTCCGAGAAACCAAAAATGGAATGATAGGCCGTATTCAGCAAGTCGAAGACCTTTTTCCCATAACCACCCTTAATAATGTCACTGTTCGTCAATTTGATGACCCGCAATCCAATCTGTTCACGGGCATACTGCGCTGTTCTGGCATAGCGGGCAGGGACTTCCTGAGGAACCTGGATGCGCACTTGCAGCCAGTCGACAGCCTTTCGGAAGCCCAATGCTTCCATGTGGCGCGGATAGTAGGCTGGATTGTAGATGGTATTCATGGTTCCCGTCAGGTTGAAATCTTCCACGAGCATGCCCTCCTTGTCGAAATCGGTAATGCCCATAGGACCTTCAATGGCATCCATGCCAAACGACCGTCCCCATTGGGCAACTGCATCGACCAGTGCCCTGGACACTTCCTCATCGTCAACGAACTCAATCAGTGCAAAACGCACATGACGCGTCTGCCAGCGTTCGTTGGCCTTGCGATTAATAATACCGACAATACGTCCTACAGGTGTCTTGGACGACTCGTCGTCCCCAAGGCTGTAGGCAACAAAAGGCTGGATATGCGAGAACTCAAAGGCGGGATTCTTCTGAGGATCGAACAATTCGCAGATGCTGCTTTCCAAGTCGGGCACATACTGCGAACAATGCTCATAAATATGATAAGGTACACGAATAAAATCGTGTAACTCACGTTTGGATCCTAGCTTTACTACATCGATTCTACCCATACCTTAGAGTTGACTTCTATATTTATTACGATACCCCATCGGAGTCTGGGCAGCCTGTTCCCTGAAATACTGGCCGAAGAACGACGAGTTGGGAAAGCCCAGTCGAATGGAGATCTCCTTGACTGACAAATTGGTGTTACGAAGCAAAGCATAGCAGTCTTCCATCACGCTGTCCGTTATCCAGCGCATGGGCGACTTTCCGCTGACATTGCGGCATATCGTAGACAGGTATTTCGATGTGATGCAGAGTCGTTCTGCATAGTAGCTCACCTGACGACGCTTCTGCTGCTCATGTTGCAACAAGTCGAGGAACGAACTGAAGATCCGTTTCTCCCGGTCTGTCGACAACACATTGCCGCTGAGGGAGGCCTTGCTTTGTTGTAGCAGTTCCTCGCAGACGATCAGCAAGTAGACGCGCAGAAATGCAAGTACAAACTCGCGGAACAATGCCAGGTTCTCCCCTTTAAACACGCTATGAGCATGGCTTTCCATCGCATGGGACCACCTGCTGATGTCTATCACGTAGGTTTCATGCAGATACATAGCCCGATTCCAGATATCTATCTGCGTTCCCAATACCGACTTCAGCACGCTATCGCTGACCAGCAGGACTCCCGCATCCACATCAGTACTCACCATCATGGGATGCATCAGTTTCTGGGCGGGAACCAAGAGCATTTGTCCTGCTGTCACCTTTACCTGCTGGTTGCCGCCAAGTTCGAGCAACACCCGACCACGACGACAATGGACGATGGCATTATAATCCATCTTCACAGGAGAGAGAGTCGACAATGTCTCAACTTCGTTCAGGCTATCGAGAAAAATCACCTCGTCCTCGATGTTGAGTGTCGGCTCCTGGCCTGCCAACAGCGCGTTTGTTTCAGCCATATTTTCGCTTCGTTAAATTTCGGCTGCAAAATTAAACATTTTTTATGATATTAAGACGTCGTATTTTTCGCCAAAAATGTTCAAAACAACCTACACCTCTTTTAATAGGTCTATTATCACGCAAAATAGTTGCTCGCATGTACTAGAACACATGAGCCTACTTGGTGATAATGCCTATGTTTGTAGCGCGGAGGAACTCAATGATATGACGGATGAAAGGACCATCAGGAACCTGTTCCTCAATCTGGTTGACAGCATCAAAGAGAGCCGTCTTACCATGGAACACCAGTCGATAGGCATTGGCGATATGCTTCAAGGTCTTCTCGTCGACACCGTGCTGACGGGCCACCTGCATGTTGACACCACCATATCCGCAATCGCGGGTGCAGATGATGTAGGGAGGCACATCCTTGGAGAAAGAGGTGCCTGCCTGTATCATAGAGCCCTGACCTACGCGAGTCTTGGCATTCTCGATGACTGAAGACGAGAAGATGACGCCATCCTCAATCTCACAGTCACCGGCAATCTTGGTACCATAGCCGAAGACACAGCGATTGCCCACCTTGGTATCGTGCGAGATGTGGGCACCCTCCATGAGCACGTTGTCATTGCCTATAACGGTCTGACCTCCAGCATGGGTAGCACGGTTGACCACGACATTCTCACGGAAGATGTTGTTGTTGCCAATGACGCACTCAGTCTTCTCGCCACGAAACTCGAAATCCTGTGGCAGGGCAGCAATGACCGTTCCCTGGTGCACCTTGTTGCCGTTGCCCATACGGGTACCGTTGCAGATGCTGACAAAGGGGAATATGATACAGTTGTCACCAATCACCACATCGTCCTCGATATAGGCGAAGGGGAATATCTTACAGTTGTTGCCGATTTTTGCCTTGGGGCTTATTTCGGCTTTTGGGCTTATTTCTGACATATTAACTTATCCTTTTTAGACATAATAACATAATAAGTGGGCACTACTTTCCTCCACCACCGAGGGCGGTATAGAGGGTGATGACGTTGACCATCTTGGAGTAGTCATCATTCACTTTCGCGAGCTGGGCCGAGAGCAGCTGAGTCTGAGCCGTGAGCACCTCCAGATAGGTGCTGCCAGAGCTCTTATACAGGGCGCGGGTGTCTTCCACATTCTTGGTGAGCACCTCTACACGCTGACTTTCAAGCTTAGAGTTCTCGTCATAGACATGATAGTTAATGAGGGCGTTGCTGACCTCGTTACCTGCAGAGAGAATAGCGTTTTGCCACGAATTGAAGGCCTGCTCGTACTTCAGCTTCGACACTTTCAAATTAGCCGTCAAAGCACCACGGTTGAAGATGGGCTGTGTCAGACCGCCAAAGAAATTGGTAAGCCACTTGCCCGGGTTCAGTGTACCATTGACATTACCGAAGGCTCCTGTAGCACCAATCGTAATATTGGGATAGAACTGCGAACGGGCGGTCTGCACGTCGTGGAAGCAGGCAGCCAGCTGCATTTCGGCATTGTGCACATCAGGACGGTTCTTCAGCAGCGCAACACCCACACCAGTAGAAAACTCGGTAGGCAGAGACTGCTGAGCCAATGTAGAACGCGGAATCTGCTGTCCGGCCTGTCCAATGAGCAGAGAGAGGGCATTCTCTGTTGAACGTATCTGACGACGGAAGTCGTTGGCCTGTGTCAACGTGTTCAGATAAGCAGCCTCAGCACTCTGCACGCTGGTGGAGCGCATACGGCCCAACTGATGCTGGAGCTTCATCATCTCCCAAGTCTCCTTGGCCATCTTGGACATCTCTGTCACAATGCGCACCTGCTCGTCCAGCATCAACAGTGTGTAGTAGCAGTTAGCTACACCACTGATGACCTGTGCCCGGACAGCCATCTGATAGTCCTTAAAGCCCAGGAGTTTCATCTGGGTGGAGCGCTTCTGTGACAGAACGTTGCCGAAGAGGTCGAGCGTCCACGAAGCCGTCATGGGGAACGAATAGGACTTGTTGGTCTGCGAAGGGTCTATATAAATGGTCTGGATGTTGCCCAAAGAGTTGGAACCAAAATTAATGGCCGGCAGGAATGCCAGTTTTGCAGCCTTCAACATGGTTTCATACATCTGCACTGTAAGAGCAGCGTTCCGCAGGTCAGAATTCTTCTGCAAGCCTTGCTCAATGAGAGCCTGCAACTGAGGGTCGGTGAACACTGCACGCCAGGGCAGATTGCCAAACGAGGCAGTATCCTGGGGTGCAACAGCCAGCGTGTCAGCATCAGACTCGACATCGCGGATGAGTCCCTGGGTATCTACGCTGGGGCGCTCGTACTTATTATATACGCCACAACTGCCCAAAAGCATGGTTGCAGCAGCAAAAATCAAAATCTTCTTCATAGCTCTTTTTACTTCTCTAATTCATAGTCTACAGGACGGTGTGCATACTGGGATATCTCAGAAGCCACGTCGGGGTTCTCCTCTTCGTCCTCGAACTTCATGGGCGAGATGCGCTCCTGCAAGCTCTGGAAGAGTACAAACAGCGTCGGAACAACCATGACCTGACACAGCGTACCTATCAACATACCGCCTACGGCAGCGGCACCCAGTGTCTGGTTACCATTCTTGCCTACACCAGAGGCAAACATCATGGGCAACAGACCGATAACCATAGCCAGCGACGTCATCAAGATAGGACGCAGACGGGCTGCAGCACCCAAAACCGCTGACCACGAGATGGCCATACCCGTCTGACGGCGCTCCAAGGCGAACTGCACAATCAGGATGGCGTTCTTGGCCAACAGACCAATCAGCATAATCAGCGAAATCTGCATGTAGATGTCGTTGGCGTGGCCGAAGAGCATGGTGAACAAGAAGCATCCAGCCAGGCCGAAAGGCACGGAGAGCACCACCGCCAAGGGCAGGATGTACGACTCGTACTGGGCCGACAGAATCAGGTAGATGAAGATGAAGCACAACACGAAGATGATGGCTGTGGTATTCGAAGCCTTGGCTTCCTCACGTGTCAGACCTGAATACTCATAGGTATAGCCCTGTGGCAACATATCTGCAGCAACCTCCTGGGCTGCTTTGATGGCTTCACCCGTCGAGTAGCCGTTAGCCACTGTTGCCGTCACGTTGATAGAGGTAAACAGGTTGAAGCGGTTGATGTTCGACGGACCATAGACGCGCTCCAAGCGGCAGAACTCCTGAATGGGCGACATACCGCCAGGGGTACGCACATAGACGCTGTTCAGCGACTCGGGTGTCATACGGGTCTCGGGCGAGCCCTGAATCATCACACGGTAGAGTTTACCATAGGCGTTGAAGTTCGAGGCATAGAGACCGCCATAGTAACCCTGCAGTGTGGTCAGTACGGTGTTAGGCGTGATGCCTGATTTCTTACACTTCGCCACGTCTACGTGCAACATATACTGCGGATAGTTCGGGTTGTACGAGGTCTGCGCCGTCTGGAACTCCGGACGCTTGTTGAGCTCGGCCAGATAATTCTTCACAATACCGAAGAACTTGTCGAGCGAGCCACCGGTACGGTCCTGCATCACGATAGACACACCCGAGTTGGCAGAGAAGCCGGGAATCATAGGCGGTGCGAAAGCCAGAATCTGGGCATCCTTGATGTGGGCTGTCTTGATATAAATCTGTGCCAACACACCACTGGCCTCATAGGGATTGATGAAGAAACGGTAGATACCGTCACCCTGCCACAGGCCGCTAAGCTTCCAGAAGAATCCCTTCTGACGCTCTGAGAACGGCTTCAGCTTGATGATGAAGGTAGCCTGGTCAGAACCAGAACCCGCAATGAAGTTGTAGCCCTGAATCTGCTCACGGCTCTGGATGGCCGGGTCGGCACCCAGGATGCTGTCCACCTGACTGATGACGCGCTTGGTGCGCTCCACGGAGGTTGCAGGCGGCATCGAGATGGTACAGAAGATGGTTCCCGTATCCTCGTCAGGCACCAGACCGGTCTTGGTGGTAGCCATCGTGGTTATCAGCACTACGATGCCAATCACAACGGTTATTATGATGGCAATGGGCTTGCGCACCAGTTTCTCTATCGCATTCTTATATTTATCGGTAGTGGCGTTGAACGCTGTATTGAACGATGCGTGGAAGCGGTCTATCGCGGACATCTTCTTGCCATGTCCATCCTTGTCGTGCGGCTTCAGGAAGATGGCACACAGGGCAGGCGACAGCGTCAGGGCGTTCAGAGCAGAGATAAAGATGCTGACAGCCATCGTCACACCGAACTCACGGTAGAACGTACCCGAGGTACCACCGATGAACGACACGGGGATGAACACGGAGGCCATCACCAGCGTGATGGAGATGATAGCACCCGAAATCTCGTTCATGGCATCGATGGAGGCCGTCAGTGGCGACTTGTAGCCTTGGTCCAACTTGGCGTGCACGGCCTCGACCACCACGATGGCGTCATCCACCACAATGGCAATAGCCAGCAGCAGGGCGGACAGCGTCAGCAGGTTGATGGAGAATCCGAATACGCTGAGGAAGAAGAAGGTACCTACCAGCGATACCGGTACGGCAATCAGCGGGATGAGCGTCGAGCGCCAATCCTGCAGGAAGATGTAGATTACGATGAACACCAGGATAAGGGTGAACACCAGGGTGAACACCACCTCCTCGATAGAGGCGTACAGGAACTCGGTGACATCGTAGTTAATCTTATACGTCATGCCCGGAGGGAACAGTTTGGCTTGTTCTTCCAGCTCAGCCTTCACGTTCTTGGCTATCTCGTTGGCATTGGAGCCGGCAATCTGCTGCACCATACCCATCACCGACGGGATGTTGTTGTTCTTCATCGACACCGAATACTGCTGACCGCCCAGTTCTATGCGGGCTACATCCTTCAGTTTCAGCGTCTGGCCAGCGTTATCACTCTGGATGATGATGTTACCGAACTCCTCAGGGGTCTTCAGACGACCCGTATAGCGCATGGCATACTCGTAGGCCACATCCGACTGTTCACCGAAGGTACCGGGAGCAGCCTCGATGTTCTGTTCTGCCAGCACATTGCTGATGTCTGAAGGTATCAGATTGTACTGCTTCATCACGTCAGGCTTCAGCCAGATACGCATGGAGTAGGTCTTCAAACCAGGCGACTGTACGTCACCCACACCCTGAATACGCTTGATGGCGGGGATGATGTTGATGTTATTGTAGTTGGTCAGGAACTCGTCGTCGTAACGACCGTCAGAGGTCAGCGTGAACATCAGCACCTGCGAGGTCTGACGCTTAGTCACCGTCACACCGATACGTGTCACCTCGGCAGGCAGCAGGGCCTGGGCCTGCGACACTCGGTTCTGCACGTTGACGGCACACATATCAGGGTTCATGCCCTGACGGAACAAGACTGACAACTGGCACGAGCCCGCAGAGGACGTAGAGGTGATATAGTCCATACCCTCTACACCGTTGATGCTCTCCTCCAGCGGCGTGACAACGGAGTTCTTCACCGTCTCAGCGTCGGCACCAGGATAGCTGGTCCATACCGCTACCGTAGGCGGTGCTATATTGGGGTACTGCTCAATAGGCAGCGACACCAGTCCGATAAAACCCAGCAAGACGATGAGGATGGAGATCACCGTCGACAGCACCGGGCGTTTGATAAATGTTGTAAAAGTCATTTCTTCAGAATTTAAGAATTTAAGAATTGAAAGATTGAAGTATGCTGATTATCTTTCAGTTTTTCAATTTTTCAATTTTTCAACTTTTCAATTTTTCATTTCTTCATCGCTCCCACGATGTCGCCGGCCGACATAGCCTTGGCCTGTTCGTCTATCTTCTGCTGGTAGCGCTCCGGTGTAA
>CAMOWH010000061.1:0-12981 GCA_946628315.1 uncultured Prevotella sp. | reverse complement strand
AAATACTTGTCTCTTAGTGCTTTCAGTTCTTGCTCTCCAAGTCCGATTGCCTTCAGGATGCTCTCGCTGCTGGGACTGTAGTGGGATTCTATGTCGTCGAGAAAACTCATAATTTCTCAATCTTTCTGTTTCACAATGTACTTCTGGTAGTAGGTGATGAGCAGTGTCGTTGCCGGCAGGGCTATCACCATGCCCAAAATGCCCAGCAGCGAGCCCCAGATGGACAGCGACAGCAGGATGATGGCTGAGTTCATGCCCATGACGTGTCCCATGATCTTAGGCGTCAGAATGGTGTCCTGGATAATCTGCACCACGGCGAACACGATGAGCGCCAGCAGCATGACCATCCAGAAACTCTCTCCCGTGTCGGCCGCCTTGACCACTGCCAGCAGGATGGTGGGGACGAATCCTAACAGCTGCAGGTAGGGCACCATGTTCAGCAGTCCGATGAACATACCCAGTCCTACCGCCATCGGGAAGTCAATGATCAGGAACCCGATGCTGAACAGCACGCCTACGCACAGTGCCACACAGCCCTGTCCGCGGAAGTAGAGGTTCATGCCCTGCGTGACGTCGGTCACCAGCTGGACGGCAAAGCGGCGGTAGCGCTGGGGCAGCAGCTCGACCCATCCGCTCGAAATCTTCTCGTAGTCCAGCAGGATGAACAGCGTATAGAGGAACACCATGGTCAGCGAGAAGAGACTGCTGACGATGCTGATAGACTGTGAGATGACTGCCCATACCTTCGGTACGCCCTGTTTGATGGAGTCGATGAACCCCTCCTGCGTAATCAGCGCCTTCAGGTCTTCTCTGTTGAGGTGCTCATGTATGAAGTCCTCCAGCATATTGGGAATGTTGCTCAGGTAGCCGTGGCTTGACACGTAAGCCAGCAGCAGGTCCTTTACCCGCAGGCTCTCCTCCACCATCGGCGGCACCATGATGAAGAACAGCCCCGTCAGCACACCGCCAACCACCAGAAAGGCACACAGAATGCCCACGATGCGGAACTTCAGGTGGCAGCGGTACTGGAAGAACTTCACCAGCGGAAACAGCAGATACGAGATGAGCCACGCCAGGAAGAACGGCAACAGCACCGCGCTGAGCCGGTTCAGCAGCACGACGATGCCCACAAAGATGGCGACGGCCAGACAGCCGCGTATAAACGTGTCGAAAGTAATCTTCTTTTGTTCCATTTTCAATGCCTATAATGGTCTTTTGGCTGCAAAGATACAAAACATTTGTGAAAACAAGTCCACTTTTCGGAATAACTTTTGGTTTTTCAATCGCTTATTCGTACCTTTGCCCAGGTGTTGAGACAAGTGTGTGCCATATTGCTCTCTTTCCTCCTGCCCCTTATGGTGATGGGACAGACGGAACATCCTGACGGCCAGCGGTTGTCAGCGACAGCTGTCGACGGTCCCCAGATGGATGTGACCAGACAACTGTCGGCCGACTCCGTCCGCTTGCAGCACGACCTGATGAAGCCCCGGCTGACCATACCCCGGAACCCCGCCGTCGAGAGCTATACCCGGCTGACCCGGCAGGGAGCCGCCGGACTTGGACTCTGGCGCGGAGCCTATGCAGGCTTCTATGGCACTACGAGTCAGCTGCCCGGGCTGATGAACATCGAGACGGGGGGTATGATGCTGCACCAGGACCTCGGACGCTGGCACTTCACTGCTACCGGACTGGCCAACAAGTACTGGATGCCCTGGCAGCGTACCCTGTCCACCCAGTATGGCTTTGGCGGTACCGTTGGCTACGACCTCAGCGAGGCTGTGACGCTTCACGCCTTCGGCTACTATTACGCCAACCGCATCCAGGTGGGCCCCGCCATGAGCCCCTATGTCAACAACACCACCTATGGCGGCTATGCCGACGTGCGCTTCAGCAACATTCTGGGAGCCCATGTCGGAGTGCGCCGCTATGTCAACCCCATGAACGGCAAGTGGACCACCGAGCCCATCGTCAACCCCTATATCAAGATAGGCAAGGACTCCAAGATAGAGTTCCCCCTTGGGGCCATCCTGAAAACCCTCGTATGGGGCGACCGCGACAATCCCATGAACTACCGTCCGCACCCCATGAGCCGTCCCCCCGTCAACCGCTGACACCATCGCCTGCAAATCATTCCGCGCCCCCCTATATATATAATAAGGTGTAAAACTTTTCCGCCGGGAGGCTCCGCTTTGAGCGGGCGTCCCGGCGGAGGTTTTTTGTGGCGGGCAGGGGGCGGTTCGACCGACCCGACTCCGGACCCGGACGGGGGCTCTAATTCGGACGAGTAAGTAGGCGGCCTTTCGCCGGGGGGTGAAACCTCATGGAAGGAGGAGAGGAGACACCCGCTGTGACAGCGCGCCTATTTGTATATTTCATTATTTAGAAAGGGGAGGTGCTCATGGTTGAATCGTGGCACCTCCCCCGATTTTTTTTGAAATATCGTTTGGAGTCTTCACTTTTTCTTTGTACCTTTGCAGCCGCAAAATGGCTGGCAGTGGCCTCGGCAATTCGAACAAGTTCGATTGCTCTCGGCTGTAGGGGTACTTGCGAAACCCAATCGTGGGCGGACCCTCTTTAACAAAACAAGAATCGTTATGGAACAAGAAAACAACAGGAAAGTCAGTGTGTTGTTTATGCTTTTCGGCACACTGTTCTGCGTCTGCCTGATTACGGCAAACGTATTGGAGACAAAGCAACTCTCGTTCGGACCGGTCAACCTGACTGCGGGCATCATCGTATTCCCCGTGTCGTACATCATCAACGATGTGGTGTGCGAGGTGTGGGGCTATCAGCGTACGCGTATGCTGATATGGATGGGCTTCGCCATGAACTTCTTCTTCGTCATCATGGGTGCCTTGGCGGACTGGATTCCCGGGGCGCCGTACTGGCATGGGGACGAAGGTTTCCATGCCGTCTTCGGTCTGGCTCCGCGCATTGCGCTGGCATCGTTCGTGGCATTTATCGCAGGTTCGTTTACCAACGCCTATGTGATGTCGCGCATGAAACTGTCGTCCGGGGGCAGGAACTTCTCGGCACGTGCGGTGCTGAGTACCATCTTCGGCGAGAGTGTGGACTCTGTCATCTTCTTCCCGCTGGCGCTGGGGGGTGTCGTTCCCTGGGAGGAGATGCCGTCGCTGATGATCAGTCAGGTGACGCTGAAGACGCTCTACGAGATTGTGGTGCTGCCGGTGACCATCCGCGTGGTGGAGTTCGCCAAGAAGCACGACCACGAGGACGTGTTCGACAAGGATATTGACTATAACATATTTAATATATTGAAAATCTAAGTTATGGACAGAACGCATGAGGGTCTGCAGACCTTGGGCAGGAAGACGGAGTACCGGACGGACTATGCGCCGGAGGTGCTGGAGACGTTTGAGAACAAGCATAAGGGCAACGACTACTGGGTGCAGTTCAACTGCCCGGAGTTCACGTCGCTGTGCCCGATTACGGGCCAGCCGGACTTTGCGGAAATCAAGATTATGTATCTGCCCGACGAGCGCATGGTGGAGTCGAAGAGCCTGAAACTGTACCTGTTCTCGTTCCGCAACCACGGCGACTTCCACGAGGACTGCGTGAACATCATCATGAAGGACCTGGTGGCGCTGATGGAGCCGAAGTATATAGAGGTGGTGGGGCTGTTTACGCCTCGCGGGGGCATCAGCATCTATCCCTATGCCAACTACGGCAAGCCGGGAACAAAATACGCTGCCCTTGCGGAGCAGCGTATGATGTCGAGACAGATGATCTGAAACGTCAATCGTTGTCAAGGTTGATCTTGTAACCCAGGGTGAACAGGAAGACGCTGTGCTTGCTGGACTCTGGGTCTTCTTTCATGACCTTGGTAAGTCCGAGGTTGTAGCGGGCTTCGAGCTGGAAACTCTTGTACTCGTAGCTCACAGCCAGGGGAATGGAGCAGTCTACCTTGTTGAACTTTCTGGAGAGTTCGTTCTCTACGTTTCTGAACCAAGGTTGAGAGATGATCTGGCCAGTGTACCTGTTGATAAATACTCTGTTGATCAGCTGTGCGCTCTCGTCAGCATTGTACTCGATGCCGTCGATGGTCATCCGCTTACGCATGGTGAAGCCTACCTGTACGCCGGCCTTGATGGCGAGTCCGCAATTGGGGATGGGGTAGTAGTTGAACGTGATGGGGATGTTGAGATAGTCGAGCTTGATCTTGAAAAGGTCGTCCTTGGTCTTACATCCCTGACGGGCGTAGGTGAGTCCGAAGGCCAGTCCCAACTGGTCGGCCAGGGCGTACTCGAAGTCGACACCGGCAGTGAACGACACGATGGGTTTCAGGTCGGCATTGTAGTCAAACGGGAGATTCTTGCTTTCAAACAGGGCGCTGGTCATGTCGGCCACGCTGACACCTGCTTTCGGGGTGATGTACCAATTGCCGTCTTCAATCTGTGCACTTGCGGTCATGGCGGTCATAGCGGTCATGACCAGAATCAATAGTTTCTTCATTTTCATTTGTTTTGAGGGTTATTATTCGTTACTTGTTGTTTTTGTTTGTTGCGATAGTAAGCCTGCTCGTGATCGCTGAAGCGTAGCACCAGCGAGTCGCGGCGCAGCAGCACGATGGTGGCGGTGTCGGGAGTCTCGTTGCGGGCGCTGTCGGTGGCCAGCACCAGACGGCCGTTGTAGAGGTGCCAGTGGGTATAATGCTTCAGGGTTGGATAGTCTACGGGGCTCATGCTGTTGGACTTGTGCTGATAGCTGCCGAAGGCGAAGGCAGTGCCTCCGTTGCGCAGCCGCAGGGTGTATTCGCGCGGGGCGAGCAGTCGCTGCCGGATGCTGTCGGGCAGTGGGCGCGAAGCGTCAGGCCGATGGCGCAGGGTGGGGGTGACCATGTAGTTCCACTGTCCGGTCAGGGTGCTCATGTTGATGGTGGTCAGCACTTCGCGGGTGCTGTCGTTGCCGACGATGACGGCCAGATGGTCGCCGATGTGCGGGCGTCCCATAAGGCGATGCTCCTGAAAGGCATTGATGATGTCGAACGTGTCGGGATCGGTGCCGGACAGTGGCAGCAGGATGAGTATGGAGTCTGTCGAGCCGTCGCAGGCCAGTCCGTAGACGGTGGAGTCGCCGGGCAGGTTGCGGAAGGTGCTGATGGATTGTTCGTGCGGCTGGGGGTGCGACTTCTTGCCGCAGGCGGCCAACAAGCTGCAGGCAAATAACAGAAATAGGGCCTTTTTCATCGCTTTTTGGGTTATTTTGTGCAAAGGTACGAAAATAAATTAGAATTCTTCGTGCTTAATTCATATTAATTTTGTAATTTTGCAAAAATATTGATTAAACAAGAACCTTATAATAACAATGAAAAAGAAAATTAAGTTCAGTCTTGTCTACCGCGATATGTGGCAGTCGTCAGGTAAGTTCCAGCCTCGTAAGGACCAGTTAGAACGCATAGCTCCCGTCATCATCGACATGGGTTGCTTCAGCCGTGTGGAGACCAACGGCGGTGCCTTTGAGCAGGTGAACCTCATGGCCGGCGAGAACCCCAACGACGCCGTTCGCGCGTTTTGTAAGCCCTTCAATGAAGCCGGTATCCAGACCCACATGTTGGACCGTGGCCTGAATGCCTTGCGTATGTATCCTGTGCCCGACGATGTGCGTCAGTTGATGTATAAGGTGAAGAAGGCCCAGGGTGTGGACATTCCCCGTATCTTCTGCGGTCTGAATGACACGCGCAATATCATTCCCAGCATCAAGTGGGCCAAGGAGGCAGGCATGATACCCCAGGCTACGCTGTGCATCACGACATCACCCGTGCACACGGTAGCGTACTACTCGAAGATTGCCGACGAGGTGATTGCCGCCGGCGCAGAGGAAATCTGCCTGAAGGATATGGCCGGCATAGGACAGCCCGCCCTGTTGGGGGCACTGACCAAGGACATCAAGACCAAGCACCCCGACATCCTGATACAGTATCACGGACACTCAGGGCCGGGTCTGTCGATGGCCAGCATCCTGGAGGTGTGCAACAATGGTGCCGACATCATTGACACCGCCATAGAACCGTTGTCGTGGGGCAAGGTGCATCCGGACGTCATCTCGGTGCAGTCAATGCTGAAGAACGAAGGTTTCGAGGTGGCAGATATTAATATGAACGCATATATGCAGGCGCGTAGCCTGACCCAGGAGTTCATTGACGACTGGCTGGGCTGTTTCATCAATCCTGCCAACAAGCACATGTCAAGCCTCTTGCTCGGCAGTGGCCTGCCTGGTGGCATGATGGGCTCGATGATGGCCGACCTTGGTCCCATCCAGTCGATGATTAACAAGCTGCGTGAGAAGAAAGGGGAGCCTGCACTCTCGATGGACGATATGCTGGTCAAGCTGTTCAACGAGGTAGAGTATGTCTGGCCTCGCGTGGGTTATCCCCCATTGGTGACGCCGTTCTCGCAGTACACGAAGAACATTGCCCTGATGAACCTGCTCACCATGGAGCAGGGCAAGGGGCGCTACGTCATGATGGACGATGCCATCTGGGGTATGATTCTCGGCAAGAGCGGCAAAGTGCCTGGTACCATCGATCCTGAATTCATTGAACTGGCTAAGAAGCAGGGCCGTGAGTTTACCGATGCTGACCCGCACACCCTGATACCTAATGCGCTCGACGGCTTCAAGAAGGAGATGGACGAGAACGGATGGGACTACGGTAAGGACAACGAAGAACTGTTCGAACTGGCTATGCATCCCGAGCAGTATCGTCCGTTCAAGAGCGGTCAGGCCAAGAAGAACTTCCTGGCAGACCTGCAGAAGGCCCGTGACGCCAAACTGGGCACCAAGCTCAGCGTAGAAGAGTTGGCTGCCTTCAAGCACGCCAAGGCCGATGCCCTGACGGCTCCCATTGCCGGACAAGTGTATTACGAGTTCTCGGGCGAAGGAGCCTGCGAGCCTTGTCTGGAGCCCTTTGTGGGTCAGCAGTACAAGGAGGGCGACACCTTCTGCTACATCCAGGCTCCGTGGGGTGAGATTGTTCCCATCCAGGCTGCACTGGGCGGAAAACTGGTTGAGGTGGCTGCCAAACAGGGCGCGAAGGTGCGTCGCGGCGACAACCTGGGGTGGATAGAGAGAAGCGAAAAATAAATGGACTACCTTTCTATTATTAATAAATATTATCCTGCGGACAATGAGCTCCGCAGGATTTTAATAATGCACTCGCGACAGGTGGCAGACCGCTGTCTGGCCATTGTGGCGAAGCATAAGGAACTGCCTGTAGACGTACAGTTTCTGGAGGAAGCGGCCATGTTGCACGACATCGGTATCTACCGCTGCGACGCCCCCGGCATCCATTGTCACGGGACAGAGCCCTACCTGAGACACGGACCGATAGGTGGTGAGATACTCCGTGCAGAGGGATTCCCGCGACATGCCCGTGTGGCCGAACGCCATACGGGTACAGGTCTGCCGGGCTATGAGCCGGAGACGCTGGAGGAACAGATCATCTGCTATGCCGACAAGTTCTACTCGAAATCCCGTCCGGACCGTGTGCTGACGGTGGCAGAGACGGCTCAGTCGCTGGAGAAGTTCGGCCACGAGGGTGTGCTGAAGTTTCTGGCATGGGCGGAGCGCTTCGAGTGATAAAAGACGTTGATTTCGTAATAATTTACGTTAAATGCTGGAAAGGGACGCGGTTTTCCATAATTTATTAGTAATTTTGCAGCCGTGAAAAAAGAGACGCTTGTTTTTCTGCTGCTATTCGTCATCGTGTTTGCACTGGCGGACGTGCACAATTTACGCTTTCCGTCCAACGGAGGAAGTGCAGGCGACTCTATTGCCCAAGATTCCGTTCCGACAGACTCGGTGATGAAGACTTCACGCAAGAAAGCGCCATCCGTGGCGGATTCGCTGAAGCGTGACTCGTTGCTGAAAAATGATACGGCACAGATGGACTCGCTGCAGAAACTCATCTGGCTGCACAACAAGCAGATTGACGACTCGCTGAGGGCTGACTCGCTGAACCGCCAGCGCAAGAACGGTATTGACGCTCCCGTGGAATATGCGGCTGAGGACTCGATGGTCTATGAGGGTGACACCAAGGTTGCCTACCTTTTCGGTAAGTCGCACGTGAAGTATGAGAACATGGACTTGGAGAGTGACCAGATACAGATGGCGATGGACTCCAGTCTGGTACATGCCATGGGTTCGCAAGACTCGACGGGGCAAAAGTACGGGACACCTATCTTCAAAATGGGTAGCGATACGTATGAGACAGATACAATGTCCTTCAACTTCAAAACGAAAAAAGGACTCATTAACAACGTCTATACTGCGCAGGACGATGGCTTCATGACTTCAGAGAAGTCGAAGCGTGCTGCCAATGGTGAGATGTATCTCTACCACGGACGCTACACGACGTGTGACCAGCCCCATCCGGACTTCTACTTCGCTATGTCGCGTGCCAAGGTGCGCCCAGGTAAGGACGTGGTGTTCGGACCGACCTATCTGGTGGTGGCCGACGTACCGCTGCCCTTTGCCATTCCCTACGGATTCTTCCCGTTCACCAAGAGCTACTCCAGCGGTTTCATCATGCCGACCTACGGTGACGAAACCTCGCGAGGCTTCTATCTGCGTGACGGCGGCTACTACTTTGCCATCAGCGACAAGATGGACCTGAAACTGCTGGGTGACATCTATACCAAGGGCTCATGGGCTGTCAGAGGATTGACCAACTACCGCAAGCGCTATCGCTACAATGGTACGTTCAGTTTTGACTATCAGGTCACGAAAACGGGTGACAAGAATATGAAAGACTATTCGAAGACCACCAGCTTCTCCGTGAAGTGGCACCACACGCAGGACCCGAAAGCTAATCCCCACAGGACCCTGACGGCCAGCGTCAACTATGCTTCGACGAGTTTCGACCGTAACAACCTGAACTCGCTGTACAACCCGCAGGCGCTGACCCAGTCGACGCGTACGTCGTCTGTTGCCCTGGGTGTAGACTTCTCGAGCATAGGTATGCACCTGTCTACCAACCTCAATCTGGAGCAGAACATGCGCGACTCGACCATCGGCATCAAGTTCCCTGACGTCACCGTATCCATAGCCCGTTTCTATCCCTTCAAGCGTAAGAAGATGGTGGGTGACGAGCGTTGGTATGAGAAGATTTCGGTGGACTACACGGGAAGCCTGACCAACAGCATCAACACCAAGGAAGAAAAGATTATGAAGTCAAGCTTGAGCCGCGACTGGAAAAACGGTATGCAGCACAAGGTGAAACTGGGTGCCAGCTTCATGGCCTTCAACTACCTGAACCTGAATCCGTCGTTCGACTTCACAGACCGTATGTACTTGCAACAGCAGCGCCGTTCATGGGACGTGGACAACCAGCGTGAGGTGGTGGATACCCTGCAAGGATTCTATAACAACTACGAGTGGAATATGTCGTTGTCGGCATCTACCAAACTCTACGGATTCTACGTGCCCAGCCGCAAGCTGTTCGGCGATAAGATACAGGCTATACGCCACGTGCTGACGCCGTCGCTGTCGTTTAACTACCATCCGGACTTCTCGGCCTCGCGCTATGGTGTCTGGGACAGTTATGAAAAGGTGGATGCTGAGGGAAAGGTGACAACGGTGGACTACAACCGCTATCAAGGTATGGTGTATGGTGCACCGGGTCAGGGCATGGCGGGCAGCCTGTCGCTGACGCTGTCGAACAACCTGGAAATGAAGGTCAAGTCGGACGAAGACTCGACGGGCTTCAAGAAGGTGAGCCTCATTGACGACCTGAGTGCTTCTATGTCGTACAACATGGCCGCCAAGGAGCGCCCGTGGAGTGATCTGAACACCACACTGCGTATCAAGGTCACCAAGAACTATACGTTCAGTATGAACGCCGTCTTTGCCACCTATGCCTATGAGGCAGACTCTGTAGGAGCAAAACCTTATGTAGGTACCCGTACAGAGTATAGTAAAGGCCGCTTCGGACGTTTCCAGGGTATGTCACAGAACTTAGACTATACGCTGGACAACAAGAAAGTGGCTAACTTCTTCAAGTGGTTGCGTGGCGAGAAGCGTGACAAGAAGGACAAAGACAAGGACAAGAAGAAGGACGGCGAGACGTACGACACAGGACTGGACACCAACCTGGACGACAAGATGGAGGCTGGTAAGCACGCGGCAGAGCGTGAGACGGTCAGTGCTGAAACCGATGAAGACGGATACATGACCTTCAGCATCCCTTGGTCGCTGCGCTTCGGCTATGGTATCACTATGCGCGAGAATACATCGGGCAATTTCAACTATGACACCATGCGCTATCCGTATAAGTTTACCCAAAACCTGAACGTGTCGGGTAGTGTCCGCCTGTCTGAGGGCTGGAACATCAATTTCTCGTCAGGCTATGACTTTGAGAACAAGAAAATCTCCATGACGACGGCCAGCCTGTCGCGTGACCTGCACTGCTTCAATATGTCGTGCCAGATTACCCTTGCTCCCTATACCAGCTACAACTTCTCGTTCCGATGCAATGCTGCCACGCTTGCCGATGCTCTGAAGTACGACAAGCGAAGCAGTTTCTCCAATGCTGTACAGTGGTATTGAGAGATGAGATTACACTGAGAGGTTTGATTACACTGAGAGGTCAGGCTTTCATCAGGGCATTGAGTGACTCCTGCTCGCCTACGACCCAAATGATGTCGCCAGCCTGGAACCGGCGTTTCGGGTTAACGGGTGACAGATTCTCCTTACCTTCCTCCAGGCCAATGACCATGCAGTTGTAAAGGTCACGGATGCCACTCTCAATCAGTGTCTTGCCCACGAAACGGCTGTCTTCGCCCAAGATGAGCTGGCGCAGCTTCATCTCACGATTCTCCAGGTCGAAGTCGTCACCGATGACCTCAGTCTCAATGGCATGTGCAAACTTGGTCAGCTGTTCGTCGCTGCCAATGACCTGCAACTTGTCACCGGGGAAGATGACATAGTCGCCGTTAGGGATGTTCAGACGGAAGTTGGCGCGTAGGATACTGCTGACATGAACCCCGTACTTGTTGCCCAAATTCAATTGCTTCAGCGTGCTGCCCATCCATTGCGAGTTCATGGGGACGGACAGCTCGGCAATGTGGACATCGCGGTCCAACAGTCTGCCCTCGTAGAGCGGGCGTTTCTTGCCGTGCACCTGTGCCTCAATCTCACGGGAGCGCAGGTTCGTGATGAACAGTCGCTCCAACTTGATGCTACGCTGCTTGACAGAGCGCGAGACAATAATCATGGCTACGGCTATGAGGCCGATGGTGATGATGATGGCACTGGATAGCTGGCTGAGATAGTGGCAGATGTAGAAAATGAAGGCTACGGCGATGACCACACGTACCAGAATGGTAAACAGCAAGGGCAGGCGGTTGATGTTGCTCTCGTTCCAGAGGGCCCGAAACTCCTCGCTGCGATTTTTCTTCATAATCATGGCGCGCAGGAAGGGCGCAATGAACAGGACTGTCAGCACACCCGTGATGATGTTGACATACCAGTGCATCTCCCAACTGGGTAGCAAGTCGCGCATGAACGGCAGGAAGAAGGTAAACATGATGGCAATAACGGCTGATGTGAGAATGGAGTAGATGATGGTGTTGACAATCATCTGTGTCACCAACCGTTTCCACTTGCTTTGTTCTTTCGTGTTAGGATGGCTCATGGAAAGCTGGTTCAGCAATTTGACAATCTTGTTGGGCAAGCGTTTCTCCAAGGCACTATAAGCTGGGGTTGCCAAACGTATCATGTAAGGAGTCAGGAAGGTGGTGATGACTGATACTGCCACCACAACCGGATAGAGGAAGTCGCTGATGACACCCAGCGACAGACCCAGCGAGGCAATGATGAACGAGAACTCACCAATCTGTGCCATAGAGAATCCGCAGCGCATAGCAGACTTCAGCGACTCACCGCCCAGCATGAAGGCCAGCGAGCCGAAGATGCTCTGGCCTATCAAGATGGTCAGCACCAAGAGGGCGATGGGGCCGGCGTAGCTGATGAGAATCTGGATGTCTACGAGCATACCTACCGACACAAAGAAGATGGCTCCGAACAGGTTCTTCACCGGCTCTACCAACTTCTCAATGTGTTCTGCCTCGATGGTCTCGGCCAGGATGCTGCCCATGATGAAGGCACCGAAGGCCGACGAGAATCCTACCTTTGTCGAAACAACTGCCATGGCACAACAGAGTCCTAAAGACACTATCAGCAGTACCTCGTTGTTGATGAGCCTGCGTACTTTTCTGAGGAACTCGGGGATGGCAAAGATACCCACCACCAGCCATAGTACCAGAAAGAAACCGATCTTCAGCACGGACTCCAGCATTTGTCCCCCGTCGGGGTTGTTGCCGCTGGCTATAGCACTGAGCATCACCATCATGACGATGGCAAGGATGTCCTCCAGTATCAGCACCGACATTACCAGTCCGGCAAACTGCTGCTGGCGCAGTCCTAAGTCGTCGAAGGCTTTATAGATAATCGTCGTCGACGACATGGCCAGCATACCGCCCAGAAAGGTGCAGTCCATTCTGGACCAGCCGAACAGTTTTCCGGCCAGCACGCCTAACATGGACATACAGAAGATGATGGTAATGGTAGAGATGATGGGCGAGGCACCCATCTTCAGAATCTTCTTGAACGAGAAGTCCAGGCCCAGCGAGAACAGCAGGAACATCACCCCGATGTCGGCCCACAGGTGAACGTTCTCGGTGTCTACTACCGATGCCGTATAGGGCATATGGGGACTGACCAGGAACCCCGCTACGATATATCCCAGCACCAGTGGCTGTTTCAGTTTCTTGAAAATCAGCGTGACAATACCAGCCGACATGAGGATGTAGGCCAGGTCGTTGATGAGGGCGGGTATTTCTGCCATAATCGACTAATCGTTATATCCTGCCGTCAATTCACATATCCTGATAATCACCTGCATGGCTTTTTCCATCGACTGGATGGGTACGAACTCGTAGGGTCCGTGGAAGTTGATGCCGCCGG
>CAMOWH010000060.1:0-12983 GCA_946628315.1 uncultured Prevotella sp. | reverse complement strand
GTGAAAACTATGACACAAGATGATGGATATTTAAGAAAATTGGGCTGCCGTTTGGTTAGTCCATTTTTTTATTATACCTTTGCAATCACAAACTAAATAAAACAAATCAAAACTAAGGAACTATGAGAAAAACGATGCTTTCGCTGATGGTGCTGGCAGTGATGACGGCCAGTGCACAGTACAAATCGCAGGTGTGGTCGCCGGACAATGGTGACGGCACGTACAACAACCCCGTGATTAATGCCGACTACTCAGACCCAGACGTCTGCGTAGGTCCCTCAGGTGAGGACTACTATATGACGGCATCGTCGTTCCAGTGCACACCGGGACTGCCCATCCTGCACTCGCGCGACTTGGTGAACTGGGAGATTGTGGGCTATGCGCTGAAGTCGCTCTACGAGGGTGACTGCAAACTGACGGAGCACTTCAGCCAAGTGCAGCACGGCAATGGTGTCTGGGCTCCCAGCATCCGCTACCATCAGGGTGAGTACTATATCTATTGGGGTGACCCCGACCATGGTGTCTACATGGTGAAGACCAAGGACCCTGCCGGCGAGTGGGAGAAACCCGTGTGTGTCATTCGCGGCAAGGGATACATCGATACCACGCCGCTGTGGGACGAGGACGGCCGCTGCTATCTGGTGAACGGCTGGGCCAACTCGCGTTCGAAGTTCGCCTCAGTGCTGACCGTCCGTGAGATGTCTGCCGACGGGACACGCGCCATCGGCCAGCCCGTCATCGTGTTCGACGGCAACGGCACCGAGAACCGCACCTGTGAGGGTCCGAAGTTCTACAAGCGCGACGGATGGTACTGGATTATGTGTCCTGCAGGCGGTGTTCCCGAGGGATTCCAGTTAGCCATGCGCTCAAAGTCCCCCTACGGCCCGTATGAGGCCAAGAAGGTGCTGCAGCAGGGCAAGACAGCCATCAACGGCCCTCACCAGGGAGCATGGGTACACACGAAGTATGGTGAAGACTGGTTCCTGCACTTTCAGGACAAGGAAGCCTACGGCCGCGTGATGCATCTGAACCCTGTCGACTGGAGCACAGGCTGGCCTATTATGGGCAAGAAGGGCGAGCCAGTCGCTACCTACAAGAAGCCCAAGTCGTCGAGCAAGGTCGTTGTCAACCCCGTTGAGAGTGACGAGTTCAATGCCCCTGTTATCGGTCGCCAGTGGCAGTGGCAGGCTAACTACGACGAGAAGTTCGGTGTGCCTACCGCTTTCGGTACCATGCGCATCTATACTCACAAGTTGGACAGTGACTGGAAGAACCTGTGGCCGGTTCCCAATATGCTGTTGCAGAAGACACCCGCCGACGAGTTTACCGTCACTGCCAAGCTCCGCTTCACATCAAAGGCCGACGGCCAGATGGGTGGCATCATCATGATGGGGCATAACTATCAGGCGCTGGTGGTGCGTCGCGAGGGCAAGGAGTTCAAGCTGCTCATCCTGACCTGTCAGGACGCAGACCGCGGCAAGGCCCAGCAGGAAGAGGTGGTGGCTACGCTGAAGCCCACTGCCGAGGACAAGACAGACTACAAGCCCGGTATCCACGAGGACATCTACCTGCGCCTTCGCGTCAGCAATGCCGAGGCCGGTGTGGCCCATGGAGGCAAGCCTCAGGTCAGCTTTGCCTGGAGCCGGAACGGCAAGAAGTTCACGCCTTGTGGCAGTCAGTACGAGATGAAGCAAGGCAAGTGGATAGGTGCCAAGTTCGGCTTCGTAGCCGTCGACACCAACCCCAAGACCGACCGTGGATGGATAGACGCAGACTGGATACATGTGGAAAAATGACAAATGATTGGTATTCGCCAACGTTTACGTTAATTTTTCTTCAAAAATAGCGAGTTGTTTCTTCAATATGGAAATAATTCGCTATCTTTGCATCCAATTGTAAACAACATCACTAAAACAAAACAATATTATGAAGCAATTCAACGACAAGAACTTCGTGCTGGAGACTGAGGTTGCCCAGGACCTGTACCACAATCATGCGGCTAAGATGCCCATCATTGACTATCACTGTCACCTGATTCCTGAAATGGTGGCCAACGACCATCGTTTCAAGAGTATCACAGAGCTGTGGCTTGGTGGCGACCACTACAAGTGGCGTGCCATGCGTACCAACGGTGTAGACGAGAAGTACTGCACCGGCAAGGACACCACCGACTGGGAGAAGTTCGAGAAATGGGCCGAGACGGTGCCCTATACACTGCGCAATCCGCTGTACCACTGGACTCACCTGGAGCTGAAGACCGCTTTCGGCATTGACAAGCTGCTGAGCCCCAAGACCGCCCGTGAGATTTTCGACGAGTGTAACGAGAAGCTGAAGCAGCCCGAGTTCTCAGCCCGTGGACTGATGAAGCACTACAACGTAGAGTGTGTCTGCACGACGGACGATCCCGTAGACGACCTGCACAACCACATCGAGTATGCCAAGCACAAGGCCCAGGACGACCCCATCATGATTCCTGCCTGGCGTCCTGACAAGGCCATGAACATTGAGAAGCCCGAGTTTGCCGCCTATGTTCACCAGCTGGAGGATGTCAGCGGTGTCACCATCACCAAGTTTGCCGACATGGTGGATGCCCTGCAGAAGCGTCACGACTTCTTTGCCGCTCAGGGTTCGAAACTCTCAGACCACGGCATCGAGGAGTTCTACGACGAGGAGTACACCAACTCGCAGATAGAGACCATCTTCGAGAAGGCTATGCGCGGGCAGCAGTTGTCGAACATGGAGATTCGCCAGTACAAGAACTGCTTCCTGACTCGTATGGCCGAGATGGATGCCGAGGCAGGCTGGACACAGCAGTTCCACTATGGTGCCATCCGCGACAACAATACCGCCATGTATAACAAGCTGGGGCCCGACACCGGTTTCGACTCCATCGGCGAGTTCAACACAGCCAAGGCCATGTCGAAGTTCCTGAACAAGCTGAACATGGAAGGTAAGCTCACACGTACCATATTATATACGCTGAACCCCTGTGCCAATGAGGTGATTGCCACGATGCTGGGTAACTTTCAGGGAGGTGAGCCCGGCAAGATACAGTTCGGTTCAGGCTGGTGGTTCAACGACCAAATGGACGGCATGATTCGCCAGATGAACGCCTTGTCAGTATTAGGACTGCTGAGCCGCTTCGTAGGTATGCTGACAGACTCGCGCTCGTTCCTGAGCTATCCGCGCCACGAGTACTTCCGCCGCATCCTCTGTAACCTGTTAGGCAACGACGTGGAGAAGGGCCTGCTGCCTGACGATCGTGAGCTGCTTGGCAAGATGGTTGAAGACATCTCGTACAACAACGCAAAGAACTACTTCAAGTTCTATTAATAAAAAAAAGTTGGCTAACTCGCATGGAGTTAGCCATTTTTTTTGTACTTTTGCACCCGAAAACGAACGAGGCATAACGAAACAGTATGTGCGGCATAGTAGGATATATAGGAAACAAAGAGGCTTTCCCCATTCTGATTAAAGGTCTGCGACGCCTGGAGTATCGTGGTTACGACTCAGCCGGTGTGGCACTGATTAACGGCCATGACGAGCTGAACGTCTATAAGACCAAGGGAAAGGTTGACAATCTGACAGAATATTGCAGTGACAAGGATACCAGCGGATGCATAGGCATTGCGCATACCCGCTGGGCCACCCATGGCGAGCCATCGTCCCGAAATGCCCATCCACACTATTCGCAGTCGCACAACCTGGCCATCATCCATAATGGCATCATTGAGAACTATGCCGACATCAAGGCAAAGTTGACAGACAAGGGTGTTGAGTTCAAGAGCGATACGGACACCGAGGTGCTGGTTCAGCTGGTGGAGTACATCATGGTGAAGAAGAACCTCTCGTTATTAGAGGCCGTTCAGGTGGCACTCTATCAGGTTATCGGTGCATACGCTATCGCCATCATAGACAAGCGCGACCCCAACCAGATTATAGCAGCCCGCAAGCAGAGCCCGCTGGTGGTCGGCATCGGCAAGGATGAATTCTTCTTGGGTTCTGATGCCAGTCCTATCATTGAGTACACAGACAAGGTGGTCTATCTGGAAGATGGCAACATAGCCGTCATCCGTCTCGGAGAAGAGATGAAGGTGGTGAGCATCCTGGGTGAAGAGCAAGACCTGGATGTGAAGAAGGTCGATATAGACCTGGGCCAGATTGAGAAGGGCGGTTATCCGCACTTCATGCTGAAGGAAATATTCGAGCAACCCGAGTGCCTGACCAACTGTATGCGAGGGCGCATCAACGTGGAGGGCAATCATGTGACGCTGTCGGCACTGATAGACTATCGTCGCCAGTTGCTGGAGGCCAAGCGCATTGTCATTGTGGCCTGTGGCACTTCGTGGCACGCAGGACTGATAGGCAAGCAGATGATAGAGACGCTGTGCCGCATACCGGTCGAGGTGGAATACGCCTCCGAGTTCCGTTACAGAAATCCCGTTGTCGGAAAGGACGATGTGGTGATAGCCATCTCGCAGAGCGGCGAGACAGCCGACACGCTGGCTGCCGTCCTGCTGGCCAAGGAGCGTGGTGCCTTCATCTATGGCATCTGCAACGCCATCGGTTCGAGCATTCCCCGTGCAACAGACACAGGCACCTATATCCACGTAGGTCCAGAGATTGGTGTGGCTTCCACGAAAGCCTTCACCGGACAGGTTACTGTCCTGACCATGTTTGCACTGGCTCTCGGTGAGGCCAAGGGAACCATCCGTCGTGAGGAATACCTGGAAGTCACCAAGGGTCTGAGCCAGATTCCGAAGGTGATTGCCGAGGTGCTGAAAACCAATGACAAGGTGGCCGACCTCGCGCGTACCTTTACCTATGCGCACAACTTCCTGTATCTGGGCCGCGGATTCTCCTATCCCGTAGCACTGGAGGGAGCACTGAAGCTGAAGGAGATTTCCTATATCCATGCCGAAGGCTATCCTGCTGCCGAGATGAAGCACGGACCTATTGCCCTGATAGACTCGGACATGCCGGTGGTGGTGATAGCCACTCACAATGCGATGTACGAGAAGGTGCTGAGCAACATACAGGAAATCAAAGCCCGTCAGGGACGCGTCATCGCACTCGTGTCCAAGGGTGACGATACCATATCGAAGATAGCCGACGAGGTGATAGAACTGCCAGATGTGCTGGAATGTCTGGAACCGTTGGTGGCTACCATCCCCTTGCAGCTGTTGGCCTATCACGTAGCCGTCTGCAAAGGCAAGGATGTCGACCAGCCAAGAAACTTGGCAAAATCAGTGACTGTAGAATGATTGATTTGGGACGTACCGTTTTAACGGCGTCCCTTTTTTGTAAATAGAAACAACAAATGAAAGATGTAACACTCGTCCTACAAGATGGGACAACGTTTCAAGGCAAGAGCTTTGGCTATGAGAAAGCCGTTACAGGTGAAGTCGTATTCAATACGGCCATGATGGGCTATCCGGAAAGTCTGACGGACCCCAGCTATGCCGGCCAGATGATGGTGCTGACCTATCCGTTGGTGGGCAACTACGGTGTGCCGCCTTTTACCGTTGAGGACAATGGCCTGGCCACGTTTATGGAGAGTGACAAGATTTATGCCAAAGCGTTGATAGTCAGTGACTATTCCGAGCAGTATTCACACTGGAATGCCTGCGAGAGCCTGAGTGACTGGCTGAAGCGTGAACAGGTTCCCGGGGTGACAGGTATCGACACACGACAGCTGACCAAGGTGTTGCGCGAACATGGCGTGATGATGGGCCGGCTGGTGTTTGAGGGACAGGAGGAACAAGAGGAGCCTGACACTCAGGACTATGGTGCCATCAACTGGGTAGAGCGAGTGTCGTGCAAAGACATTATCCGCTACAACGAAGGAGCCGGACACAAGGTGGTGCTGGTTGACTGTGGCGTGAAGCAGAACATTATCCGCTGTTTAATCCGTCGTGGTTGCGAGGTGATTCGAGTGCCCTGGAACTACGACTATACGGGAATGGAGTTTGACGGATTGTTCCTGGCCAACGGCCCTGGTGACCCAGACCGTTGTGTGGCTGCTGTGGATATACTGAAGAAGCAGATGAGCCTGTCGCGTAAACCCATCTGCGGCATCTGCATGGGTAATCAGCTGCTGGGCAAGGCTGCCGGAGCCACTATTTATAAACTGAAGTATGGTCACCGCAGTCACAACCAGCCCGTGCAGGAGGTAGGAACCAACCGTTGCTACGTGACGTCACAGAATCATGGCTATGCTGTCGATACGGCAACGCTGGGTCAGGACTGGCGCGAGTTGTTTGTCAACATGAACGACGGTTCCAACGAAGGCATCCGCCACCAGACCAATCCGTGGTTCTCGTCGCAGTTCCATCCGGAAGCCTGCTCGGGACCTGTTGACACTGAATTTATGTTTGACCGTTTTATTGAAGCATTATGAAAGACCAAAATATCAAGAAAGTCCTGTTGCTCGGCTCAGGCGCATTGAAGATAGGAGAGGCAGGCGAGTTTGACTATTCAGGCAGTCAGGCCTTGAAGGCCCTGCGTGAAGAGGGAGTAAAGACAGTGCTCATCAATCCCAATATTGCCACCGTCCAGACCTCTGAGGGCGTGGCTGACGAAATCTATTTCCTGCCTGTGCAGCCCTATTTCGTGGAGAAGGTGATTGCCAAGGAGCGCCCAGACGGAATCTTGTTGGCTTTTGGCGGGCAGACGGCATTGAACTGCGGTGTCGAACTGTATAAGAGTGGTGTGCTGGAGAAGTATGGTGTCCGTGTGCTGGGTACACCCGTGCAGGCCATTATGGACACGGAAGACCGCGAACTGTTTGTGGAAAAGCTGAACGAGATTGATGTCAAGACCATCAAGAGCGAAGCCTGCGAAACCATCGGGCAGGCCCGTCAGGCCGCTAAGGCCCTGGGTTATCCCGTCATACTTCGTGCGGCATACGCATTGGGAGGACTGGGCTCAGGATTCTGCGACAATGAAGAAGAACTGAACAAACTGGCCGAGAAAGCATTTGCCTTCTCTCCCCAGGTGCTGGTCGAGAAGTCGCTGAAAGGTTGGAAGGAGATAGAGTATGAAGTGGTGCGCGACCGATACGACAACTGTATCACCGTCTGCAACATGGAGAACTTCGACCCGTTAGGCATTCATACGGGTGAGTCTGTCGTCATAGCTCCCAGCCAGACGCTGACCAACTCAGAGTACCACAAGCTACGCGCACTGGCCATCAAGATTATACGCCATATCGGTATTGTGGGCGAGTGTAATGTGCAGTACGCCTTTGACCCTCAGTCGGAAGACTATCGTGTCATTGAGGTCAATGCCCGTCTGAGCCGTTCGTCAGCCTTGGCCTCGAAGGCTACAGGCTATCCGCTGGCTTTCGTGGCAGCCAAGCTGGGCATGGGCTACGGCTTGTTTGAGTTGAAGAACTCTGTGACCAAGACGACGTCGGCATTCTTTGAACCCGCCCTTGACTATGTGGTGTGCAAGATACCCCGTTGGGACCTGTCCAAGTTCCACGGTGTTGACAAGGAGTTAGGCTCCAGCATGAAGTCTGTGGGCGAGGTGATGGCCATCGGACGCAACTTCGAGGAAGCCATTCAGAAAGGACTGCGCATGATAGGGCAGGGGATGCACGGCTTTGTGGAGAACAAGGAACTGAAGATTGCTGATATTGATGCTGCACTGCGTGAGCCTACGGACAAGCGCATCTTTGTCATCTCGAAGGCCATGCACCTGCCTCAGTACGACATTGACAAGATTCATGAGCTGACCAAGATAGACCGCTGGTTCCTCTATAAGCTCAAGCACATCATTGATATTGACGAGCAGCTGAAGAAGCAGAACATCAATACGCTCGACACGGCACTTCTGCGCGAAGCCAAGGTCTATGGCTTCACTGACTTCCAGATAGCCCGTGCGTTAGGCTTGGAAGCCAGCCACAACAATATGCACCAGGCTCTGCTCGTAGTGCGCAATCGTCGTAAGCAGCTGGGCATCTTGCCTGTCGTGAAGCAGATTGACACGTTGGCGGCTGAGTATCCGGCTCAGACCAACTATCTGTATGTCACCTATTCAGGTGCGACGAATGATATTCAGTACGAGAACGACAAGAAGAGCATCATTGTGCTGGGTTCTGGTGCCTATCGCATTGGTTCGAGTGTCGAGTTTGACTGGTGTGGCGTGCAGGCGCTGAATACCATTCGCAAGGAAGGCTGGCGCTCGGTTATGATCAACTACAATCCGGAAACAGTCTCTACGGATTATGATATGTGCGACCGACTGTACTTTGACGAGCTGACATTCGAGCGCGTGCTGGATATTATTGACTTGGAACAGCCTCATGGCGTCATTGTCTCGACAGGAGGACAGATACCCAACAACCTCGCTATGTATCTGGACGAACAGCACGTACCCATCCTGGGAACATCGGCACAGGACATTGACGGTGCCGAGGACCGTGCCAAGTTCTCGCAGATGCTGAACGAGTTGGGCGTCAACCAGCCAGAGTGGAGTGCGCTGACCTCGATGGAAGACATTGACCAGTTTGTCGGCAGGGTAGGGTTCCCAGTGTTGGTACGTCCCAGCTATGTGCTGAGCGGTGCGGCCATGAATGTCTGTTCGAACAAGGACGAGCTGGAGCGATTCCTCCAGCTGGCAGCCAACGTCAGCGAGGACCATCCCGTTGTCGTTTCCAAGTTCATTGAACATGCCAAGGAGATAGAGATGGACGCTGTGGCCAAGGACGGCGAGATACTGGCCTATGCCATTTCGGAGCATATCGAGTTTGCCGGTGTCCACTCAGGCGACGCCACCATCCAGTTCCCACCACAGAAACTTTACGTGGAGACAGTGCGCCGCATTAAGCGCATCTCGCGTCAGATAGCCAAAGCCTTGCACATCAATGGTCCGTTCAACATCCAGTATATGGCTCGCGACAACGATATTCTGGTGATTGAGTGTAACTTGCGAGCCTCACGCTCATTCCCCTTCGTATCGAAGGTGCTGAAGCTGAACCTCATTGAACTGGCTACCAAGGTGATGCTGCGACTGCCTGTAGAACGCCCCTCGAAGAATCTCTTCGACCTCGACTATGTAGGCATCAAGGCTTCTCAGTTCTCCTTCAACCGCTTGCAGAAGGCCGATCCCGTGCTGGGTGTCGATATGGCCTCAACGGGTGAGGTAGGCTGCATTGGCGACAATACGGATACGGCCCTGCTGAAATCCATGCTCAGCGTAGGCTATCGTATTCCCAAGAAGACTGTGCTGCTGTCTACCGGTGGTGCCAAGCAGAAGGTGGATATGTTGGATGCTGCACGTACGCTGGTGGAGCACGGCTACGAACTTTATGCCACAGGCGGTACGTCGAAGTATCTGGCAGACAATGGCATTGCCAATACGCTGGTTCACTGGCCGTCAGACGAAGGACAGCCTCAGGCCCTCGACCTCTTGCACGAACACAAGATAGACATGGTGGTCAACATCCCCAAGGACTTGACTTCCCATGAGCTGACCAACGGCTATAAGATTCGTCGCGCTGCCATTGACTTGAACGTGCCCCTGATTACCAACAGCCGTCTGGCCAGTGCCTTCATTCATGCCTTCTGTACGGTAGGGCTGGATGGTATTGGCATTAAGTCGTGGAGCGAATATAAGTAAAAAGTCAGGCAAATATTTGGCGTTTCGCCAAATATTTGCTACTTTTGCAAACTGAATAAAAACTAACCGTAAAACAATGGAGTTGAACGAATCGTTTGAAAGCCAATTAAACAGAAGTGATTATAAAATCCTGATAGTCGATGATGTGGTCAGTAACGTGTTGTTGCTCAAGATATTATTGACGAATGAGAAGTTTCAGGTATGCACGGCCAACAATGGTACTACGTGCATTGAACAGGCCAAGAAAGAGAAGCCAGACTTGATACTGCTGGACGTTATGATGCCTGACATCAGTGGTTTTGATACAGCAGTCATCCTCAAGAAAGACCCAGAGACACTTGATATTCCCATCATTTTCCTGACGGCACTGAACAATCCGTCTGATTTGGTGCATGGTTTCCAAGTGGGTGCCAACGACTTCCTGACCAAGCCCTTCAATAAAGAAGAGCTGGTGATGCGTGTGATGCACCAGATTCAGTTGGTAGCTGCCAAGCGCATCATTGTAAAACAGAACGAAGAGTTGCGTCGCACCATTCAGAACCGTGACAAGATGTACTCAGTGATAGCCCACGACCTGCGCTCGCCTATGGCCAGCATCCGTATGGTGCTGAACCTGGCAGTCAATGTGGTTTCACCAGAAACGGTGGGAGAGGAGATTTTCGAACTGTTGGATAAAGCCAATCGCGAGTCGGAGGAGACGCACGACCTGCTGGACAACCTGCTGAAGTGGACGAAGTCGCAGACGGGCCGTCTGAATGTGGTTTATCAGGATATCGAACTGGACGACGTAGTGCCTGGTGTGGTAGACATCTTCAAGATGATTGCCGAGATGAAGAAGATACCGTTGCAGTATATTCCTGCCGAGGAGAAGCTGACAGTCCGTGCGGATAACGACATGATTAAGACTGTCATCCGTAACTTCCTGTCCAACGCTATCAAGTTTACGCCAGAAGGAAAAGGCATTGAGGTATTCTATAAGCATGAGGGTGATTTCGCCCGCATCTGTGTCCGAGACCATGGTGTCGGTATTGCTGCCGATCGTGTAGAGACTATTTTCCACAAGGGTGAGACAACCTATGGTACAGGCGGTGAGGAGGGTTCTGGTTTGGGACTTCAGCTCTGTCAGGACTTTGCCCGCAAGAATGGCGGTGACGCCTATGTGGAATCCGTCGAGGGCGAGGGCTCAACGTTCAGTTTTACGATACCGTTGAAGAAAGAAGAATAAAAAAAGAGGCGCTTGCCTCTTTTTTATGCCGAAATTTCGAAATCTCGAAATTTCGATAATTCGAAGTATCGAATTTCCTACTCGCTCTTGAACAAGTCCTTGATGCCACCGATGGAGCCCATCAGGTTGGTAGCCTCGTAGGGCAGGTAGACCGTCTTGGTCTTGTCGCCGGAAGCTAACTCCTCCAGCATCTGGATGTACTTCTGAGCCAGCAGATAGTTGGCAGGATTGGTGGACTTGCCCACAGCCTCGGTAATCAGTTCAATAGCCTTTGCCTCGGCTTCAGCCTTGCGGATGCGTGCCTGAGCCTCACCTTCAGCGTGCAGAATGGCCTGTTGCTTCTGGGCATCAGCACGGTTGATGATGGCAGTCTTTTCACCCTCTGAAGCCAGAATCTCAGCAGCCTTCTCACCCTCAGAAGTCAGAATCTGCGCACGCTTGTTACGCTCTGCCTGCATCTGCTTCTCCATTGCGTTCAGCACGGTTGCAGGAGGAACGATGTCCTGCAGTTCAACACGATTCACCTTGACGCCCCACTTGTCGGTAGCGTCGTCCAGGACGGCACGCAGCTTGGTGTTGATGGTGTCGCGTGAGGTCAGCGTCTCGTCCAGTTCCAGTTCACCGATAATGTTACGCAGAGTGGTCTGCGTCAGCTTCTCGATGGCGTTGGGCAGGTTGGAGATTTCGTAGACGGCCTTGAAAGGGTCTACAATCTGGAAGTAGAGCAGAGCGTTGATTTCCATCTGGATGTTGTCCTTTGTAATCACGTTCTGCGAGGGGAAGTCGTACACCTGTTCGCGCAGGTCAATACTGCTTGAGTAGGCATAGCGTCCACGAGTCAGCACCACAATCTCCTTGGAACGGTCAATGAAGGGGATGATGATGTTGATACCGGGCTTCAGCGTGGCATAGTAGCGTCCCAGACGCTCAATGATGCGGGTTTCGGACTGTGGGATAATCACCAGGGCCATCTTGGCAAAGACAACGACCAAGACGACGATAACAATTAGTACATAAGTCATAATGTCAATAAATGTTTAATATTTAAAGTATAATGTTTCACAGTGTTTCAACGGTAATGATGGTACTCTCGCGCCCAACGACGCGGACGGTAGTGCCAGTGGGGATGTCCTCTGTGCTGACAGCACGCCATAGGTCGCCGTCTATCTGGACATAGCCTTTTCCGCCAGGCTTGATGGCTTCCGTTACGCGACCTGTACGGCCTAACAGCGCATCGGCATTCGAGGGTTTGTTGGGTTCGTTTTTGTGCAGGTAGCGCAGGGCTATGGGCCGCACAAAGAGTACGCTGAGCAGCGAGAACAGTGCAAAGACGGCAATCTGCCAGTAGACGCTCAGTCCTAAGGCAGCGCCAATGACGCCAAAGACGGCTCCGATAGAGAAGCAGATGATGAAGAAATCACCTGACGACAGCTCTAAAATCAGGCAGAGCACAGCCACGATGGCCCATACCTGCCACATGTTTGCTAAAAAATATTCAATCATAAGCTATACATTATTAAATAACTATATCGAGAGAATGAAATCGTCCCAGTCTTTTGTAGACCCCTTCTTGCCGAACACTTTCTGATAGAGGCGGCTGCGAGTCGAGGCTACGCTCTCCTTGGAGTGTGCTGTCAGCGTGGCAATGTCCTTGGGCTGCAGGCGAATCTTGATAAGCAGGCTGACGTGATAGTCCTGTTCGCTCATGCGGTAGAGGCTGTACAGCTTGTCGGTAAATCCCGAGTAGGTGGCGTTCACCACCTCCGTCAGTTCTGCCCATTCCGCTTTTGGCATACTTTTTCCGTCGGCCAGATATTGTCTGATGCGCTGGTAGATGTCGGACGAGAAGATGTCGTTCACGTCTTTCGTGTTTGCCTTTTGTTCCATGACGGCCATCTTCTGCATGGCGTGGATGTTGTCCAGTCGGCTCTGCAGCAGTTGCAGCTTGCGACGGTTCCACTGCAACACCAATATAAATAAGGTGATGTAGAACACGGTGCAGATGATGAGCAGGAACAGCTCGCGGTCAGTCAATACCATAACGTCGATTTACTTGGTTTTCGTTTTTTCTATCGCAAAGGTACGAATTATTTGTGTGATAAGCAAGAAAAACGGTTTGCAAAAGTGTGCACAA
>CAMOWH010000059.1:0-13112 GCA_946628315.1 uncultured Prevotella sp. | reverse complement strand
TTTGTGGTTCCCATAGGCTGTCTGAAAGACTAAGAGTAATATAGGAAACACTATGATCACTTCGATCCACCATTCCATTGACAAATGTAGGCCGAGGATTTGGTCATTTCACTTTTTTGTTGTACCTTCGCAGGCATGAATATTGAACCGATAGCTTTTTTCCGTTCGCCGTTTACGTCGAAGTTCGGAATCCCAAGACAGAGTGGCATCGTCAGCGAGCTGAGGGGACGGATAGCGTTTGTGCCCCGCTATGCTCAGCCGGAGGCGCTGAGAGGGCTGGAGCAGTATGACTACGTGTGGCTGGTGTGGGGCTTCTCGGAGAACGTGGAGGCAGAGAAGCACCCTACGGTGAGGCCGCCCCTGCTGGGAGGCAACGAGCGGGTAGGGGTGTGGGCGACGCGCTCGCCGTTCCGTCCGAACAACCTTGGGCTGTCGTCGGTGCGTATTGCGCGGGTGGACTTGCAGGCACCTGCCATTGAGGTGCTGGGTGCTGACCTGATGGACGGTACGCCTATCTACGACATCAAGCCCTATCTGGCCTATGTGGACAGTCATGCGGAGGCGCGGGGCGGATTCACGGATGACCATGAGTGGCAGCAGTTGCAGGTGACGCTGCCGGAGGAACTGCTGACGGCAGGCATCTTCAGTAAGGAGGAACTGCAGGCACTGCGCGAGACGCTGGCACTGGACCCTCGTCCGCACTACCATGAGGACGGGCGTACGTACGGGATGCCTTTTGGCGGCTACGACATCCGTTTCCATGTGGCGGAAGGGGTGTTGTGTGTGGATGAATGGGCCAAAGTATAGAGCACTTCAACAAAAAGTGTAGAGAAAATTTGGAGTCTTTCGATTTATTTCCTAAATTTGCGGCAGGAAATCTTATATTTGGTAGTATGGGCTTGATGTATATAGTAATCATAGTGCTGTCGCTGGCTGTAATAGCTTTGACAGTAGCGGTAGTCAGAATGCGTGTCTGTATTAACCGGGCCCGCAAGTCGGAACGCATGAAGCAGGTGTTCCTGCAGAATATAGACCATGAAATACGTGTCCCTTTGAAGATGTTCCATACGCTGGCCGAGACGGTGGGCAAGGAGGACTTGTATCTGTCGAAGAATGAGAAGAAGGACATCTCGGAGCAGATGGTTTATAACTCGAACCTGATAGGCACGCTGCTGGACGAGGTGATGATGTTCACAGGAGCGTCGGAGTTCGGCCATAAGCTGTGGATGGAGTCGTTCAGCCCCAATGCGCTGTGCCGCCGCTGTCTGGAGGCCAACATGCAGAGCATCTACCATCAGAAGTCGGTGAGGCTGGTCTTTCAGCGCGAGCTAAGCGATGAGTTCTTCATCAAGACAGACCGCCACTTGGTGGAGCTGATAGTCAGCAAACTGGTCATCAACGCCTGTAAGTTTACGGAGCAGGGTACCATTACCATCGGCTGCAATACGACGACGCGACCGGACTGGCTGACCATTTACGTCTGCGACACGGGAGGCGGCATTCCTGAGAATCGTCGTAACAGCCTTTTCTCGTATTTTGAGGAACCTGACGACCTGCAGGACGAGGCGGAACTCGACCTGAGCATTTGTCGCCGTGTGGCGAAGAACCTGGGTGGTGAGCTGCAGTACGACGAAGGCTATCAGCAGGGGACGCGCATGATGCTTATTCTGCCGCTTCGCTGAAGCGGATGCTGACGCGGTCGTAGCCCATAGCCCTGAACAGTCGTTGCATCTGTGCCTCGCCGTTCTGTCGGGCCTGTCGGAGATTGTCAGGTGTCAGCGCGTGTTTCAGCATCAGTTGGTAGGCGCGACGATAGAGCGCCTCGCGGTCTTGATGCGACCATTTTCCACTTTCAAAGAAACTCTTGGTGCGTGCCTCGTCGATGAAGTCGCGGTCCAGCAGCCCGATGGCGGGCAGTGTGACCAGCAGCGAGTCGCCGGAGGTGGTCACCCAGCCGGGTTCTACCTGATGGAGGTTGACGCCTAAGCGTATGGTTCCATAGTAGATGCGTGACAGGTGGTCGTCGCTGAACAGCCCCTTGCGGACGGTGTCTACCAGTTCTTCGTCGGCAATGGACAGAAACTCCCACTCGCCGATGGCCTTGATGCTGGTAATCCGTTCAGGGGTGATGTTGATGTCTTCGTTGACGGCAAGGCCAACCTCCGTCTGGCTGCAGGCCCGGACGAGCCACAGGGTGCCCAGGGCGGCAGCCACGATAGCCACAAGGGCTGCTATGAGTTTATGCTTGATATTCATCTCTTTTCAATGGTCAGTTTCTTCAATATGTCCAAGTCGCGACGGAAGGCAATGGTGACGTTGCGTTCGTCGTAGCCCATATCCGTCAGCAGAGGTACCAGTACGCGGGCGGCATTCTCGCGTGCCGTCTCCTCGATGCCCAGGCCGGGGATGCTCTTCAGGATGGCCTCACGTCCCTGTTGCTCGTAGCCCGTCAGCTCCTTGTCGCTGAAGCGCGAGCGGGTAAGCCCCACGTATTCGCGTATCTCGTCGCGATTAATCTTGGAACTGGTGAGCACTACCTGCGGGTCGGGCAGCAGGATGGTGATGTGGTCGCCGTCGCGCTCGACATTCTGCTCGGAGAAGTTGCTGAAGTCAATGTAAGCCTTGACGGTAGCATCCATCGGGATGGCTATCTTGCGCTCGCCCAAGGGCAGGGGAATGTCGAAGTCCTGACGCAGCAACTGACCCTTCAGGCGCAGCACGTCGTCATGGGTGACGATTTTATGGATGTGGTACTCGGTGGTGTAGAGCCGCGAGCACTTGCGGACCTGCTGCACCAGCGTAGGGCGGCTTTCGGTGTTGTCGGCAACGGTGTCTGCCGGTTCTGGGTCACCACTGTTGCAAGCTGCCAGCAGGCCCCAGATAAATGGTATGAGGTATCGTTTCATGTTGCGAAATTACAAAAAAAGAATTAATATCCCATGAATATGTGGTGATATTAAATTTTTTTTGTACCTTTGGCCCCGCAAATCAAGTAAAACGGATATGAAAAAGCTTTTATCCTTGATGGCCCTGGTAGGTCTTGCTGCTACCCTGGTGGCCTGTGGAGGTAAGAAAAAGAGTGAAGACATTATAGCTCCCAAGGTGGAGAAGGTGAAACCCGCAGGGCCTGTCAAGATGCAGGAGTATAAGGACACCAATTATGTGAAATGGGTGGAAGGTCGCTACTATCACCTGACGGTGCTTCGCCAACCTTGCGACACGCTGCCGATGGTCAAGGACGAAACGGGTCAGAAGTTTGTGGACAATGTGTTCCAGATGACCGTTACCCGTAGGGACGGGTCGGTGTTCTTTAATCGGAAGTTTACCAAAAGCAATTTTAATAAGTATATCAACGCGGATTACCAAAATACGGGTATTCTGGAAGGTATTGTTTTTGATAAAGTCGATGGTGACTGGCTGGTATTTGCCGCCAGCGTAGCACATCCGCAGACGGATGAGTACATTCCGCTGGTCATCAAGTTGTCGCGTATGGGCGTCTTGGAAATCTCGCAAGACACACAGATGGACACCGATAATCCCCGCAAGGATATCGATGAGAATAGCGACGACGAGGACGGCGTCTGATACCCCAAAACTTTAGTGAACATCTATGCGCTGCGGACGGCCTCGATGAGGCTGCCCCAGCAACGGCTTAGCTGCAGGATGGACGGCAGGATGAGGTCTGCCCCTTCGTCAGCCAGTTCGGCATCGGGCAGGGGACCTGTGTTGACGGCAACGGTGAAGCACCGTGCGGCAACGGCAGCGCGTACCCCCAGTGGCGCATTCTCGACCACGATGGTCTCCCAAGGCTCGACGCCACACTTCTGCATACCCTTCAGGTATGGGTCGGGGGCAGGCTTGCCGTGAGTGACATCAAAGGCGGTAACCATCAGCTCGGGGGTGAGCAGGCCGTTGAGGTCGGCCAGAATCTTGTCGAGCAACGAGTGCTGGCCGCTACCCGTCACCAGACATATCTTCAGCCCGTCGGCCTTGATTTGCTGCATCAGTGTCCTGATGCCTTCCATCAGCTGTGGGGCAGGCTGGCGGTTGAAATAGGCAGACTTCACCTCGTACATACGGTGAGCCTCTTCGTCGCTGAGTTTGCGTCCCCACTGCTGGAGAGCCAACTGCTTGATGGTCTCGACTCCCCGCATACCTTCGTAGCGGTAGGCTCCGTCGTAAGGCATGTCAAGGCCAAAGGTTGCCATCGAGTCGTGCCAGCTGACAGCGTGGTTGGGCATAGAGTCGTAGATGACTCCGTCCATATCGAAAAGCACGGCTTTGGGACTAAACAGCCCAAAGCCGTGGTTGGTGAGATATCGGTTAATTGCTTGTTCCAATTTACCTTGCTTTCTTTTTACTTTTTTACCTTGTTTACTGCTCCTTAGCCAGACGCTCCTTGATGGCCTTGGTGTCAGCCTCGTAGCCGGGCTTCTCGAGCAGGGCGAACATATTCTTCTTGTAGGCCTCTACGCCGGGCTGGTTGAACGGGTTGACGCCCAGCAGGTTGCCGCTGATGCCACAGGCAATCTCGAAGAAGTAGATGAGCTGTCCGAGGTAGTGCTCGTCCAGGCGAGGCATCGAGATACGGATATTGGGAACACCGCCGTCGACATGAGCCAGGCGAGTGCCGAGTTCTGCCATCTTGTTCACCTCGTCCACACGCTTGCCAGCGAGGAAGTTCAGACCGTCCAGGTTCTCCTCGTCCTCAGGGAACAGCAACTTCTTCTCGGGCTCCTCGATGCTGATGACCGTCTCGAAGATGGTGCGCTCGCCGTCCTGAATCCACTGTCCCATAGAGTGCAGGTCGGTAGTGAAGTCGACAGAAGCAGGGAAGATACCCTTCTTGTCCTTGCCCTCAGACTCGCCGTAGAGCTGCTTCCACCACTCACTGAAGAAGTGCAGCTTGGGCTGGTAGTTTACCATGATTTCAATCTTCTTGCCGTTCTGGTAGAGGGCGTTGCGGAGGGCAGCATACTGGGCAGCGGGATTCTCGTCGAAGGGAACATCCTTGCCACAAGCCTTCTCCATGTCCTGTGCACCGGCAACGAGTTCCTTGATGTCGAAACCGGCACAAGCAATGGGCAGCAAACCTACCGGTGTGAGCACGGAGAAGCGGCCACCGACATTGTCGGGGATGATGAACGAGGTGTAGCCCTCCTTGTCGGCACAGGTGCGGGCAGCGCCGCGCTTGGCGTCAGTAACGGCCACGATGACCTTCTTGGCCTCCTCCTTGCCACGCTGAGCCTCACACTGCTTCTTGAGCAGGCGGAAGGTCAGGGCAGTCTCGGTGGTCGTACCAGACTTGGAGATGTTGATGACACCGAACTTCTTGCCTTTCAGATATTCAGTCAGTTCGAAGAGGTAGTCCTCGCCGATGTTGTTACCTGCAAACAGGATGGTAGGATTCTTCTGGTCCTTGATGAGCCAACCGAAAGAATTGCTCAGTGCCTCGATGACGGCACGGGCACCCAGATAGCTGCCGCCGATGCCGGCTACAACGACAGCCTCGCAGTTCTGGCGAAGCACGTTGGCGCAAGCCTGCAGCTCGTCGAGGAATGCGGGCGTGATGCTGCTGGGCAGATGGAGCCATCCTAAGAAATCGTTACCAGGGCATGTGCCCTCTTCCAGCGACTGCTGGGCTGTTTTTACCTGAGGCTCGAAAGCCTTCACGGCACCTGCTCCGAGGAAGCAGGCGGCCTTGGTGATGTCAAGTTTGATGTTGCTCATAGTTTGTTTTATCTAAATGAATCAGTTAATAGTTTAATCTCAATCTGTGGGGAGATGCGCTCGTACAAGATGTTATATACGGCATCGAGGATGGGCATGTTGACGTGGCAGTGGCGGTTGATTTCCTTCATACACTTGGTGCCGAAGTAGCCTTCTGCTATCATCTCCATCTCTATCTGTGCCGACTTGACGGAGTAGCCCTTGCCAATCATGGTGCCGAAGGTGCGGTTGCGCGAGAAATTGCTGTAGCCTGTCACCAGCAGGTCGCCCAGATAGCAACTGTCTACCACGTTACGCTCGATGGGGTGAACCACCTGCAGGAAGCGTGCCATCTCCTGAACGGCATTGGCCATCAGGACTGCCTGGAAGTTGTCGCCGAACTTCAGTCCGTTGCAGATGCCGGCGGCAATGGCATAGACATTCTTCAGCACGGAGGAGTACTCGATGCCAATGACGTCAGACGAGGTCTTGGTCTTGATGTATTCGCTGTTGAGTATGTTGGCAAAGGACTGCGCCTTCTCCTGGTCTTCACACCCTACGGTGAGGTAGGAGAGCCGTTCGAGAGCCACCTCCTCAGCGTGAGAGGGACCTCCGATGCAGGCCAGCCGGTCGTAGGGAACGTCGTAGACCTGATGGAAGTATTCGGAGCAAACCAGGTTCTCGTCAGGTACGATACCCTTGATGGCTGTTACGATGAACTTGTCACGAATGCGCGTCTTGAGTTTTTTCAGGTGGCTCTTGAGGTAGGGCGAGGGAGTCACGAACACAAGGGTGTCGTACTGCTGCACAATCTTGTTGAGGTCGGAAGAGAAGAATATCTCGTCAATGTTGAAATGGACGCTCGTCAGATAGGCAGGGTTGTGCCCCAGTCGCCGGAAGTCCTCGATGCGGTCGTCGCGGCGCATATACCAACCGATGTGGTGAGTCTTTCCCACCACAATCTTGGCAATGGCTGTTGCCCAGCTTCCGCCACCAATAATAGCTATCCTACCGCAGTCGTACACTTGATTTGCAATTTATGATTTTACTGTGCTTTGTCAATCCACTGCTGTACCTCGTCGACAGAGGGCTTCTGCATGTCGAGCTTATACTTCTTGACAATGTCGCCAATCTTCTGCTGCAGCCCCTGTGCCTTCTCGCCGCTGATGTTCTGTATGAGGTTGAATCCTGCCTTGCGGAGCACGGGAACCCACTCTTCGGCCACGCCGATTTCGGCCCACTCGGCGGGAGTGCTCTGAGGAATCTTCTTCTCCGGTTTCATCTGTGGGAACAGCATTACCTCGCCAATGGCAAACTTACCCGTGAGCAACATGACCAGACGGTCGATGCCGATGCCGATGCCGAAGGTGGGAGGCATACCGTACTGCAAGGCGCGCAGGAAGTCATGGTCGATAATCATCGCCTCGTCGTCGCCCTTGTCGGCCAGCTTCATCTGCTCCACGAAGCGTTCTTCCTGGTCGATGGGGTCGTTAAGCTCTGAGTAGGCATTGGCCAGCTCCTTACCATTCACCATCAGTTCGAAGCGCTCGGTGAGTCCGGGCTTCGAGCGGTGCATCTTGGTCAGCGGCGACATCTCAACGGGATAGTCGGTGATGAAGGTGGGCTGGATGAAGGTTCCTTCGCAGAACTCGCCGAACAGCTCGTCGATGAGTTTGCCCTTACCCATAGTCTCGTCTACCTCCATGCCCTTTGACAGGCAGAACTGGCGAATCTCGTCCTCGGTCTTGCCGTCGCAGTCGAAACCAGTCTTCTCCTTGATGGCATCGAGGATGGGCAGTCGGCGGAAAGGAGCACGGAACGAGATGACGTTTCCGTCAATCTCAACCTCCGGCTTGCCGTTAACAGCAGTACAAATCTGTTCCAGCATGTTCTCTGTGAAAGTCATGCCCCACAGCAAGTCTTTATAGCTCACATAGAGCTCCATGCAAGTGAACTCGGGGTTGTGGGTCTTGTCCATGCCCTCATTGCGGAAGTTCTTGCCCATCTCATACACTCCCTCGAAGCCACCCACGATGAGGCGCTTCAGATAGAGCTCTGTGGCAATGCGCATATACATATCCTGATTGAGCGCATTGAAATGGGTGATGAACGGACGGGCCGAGGCACCACCGGCAATGTTCTGCAGTATAGGAGTATCTACCTCGGTATATCCGGCATCGTCGAGGATACGGCGAATGGTGCGGATGATGGTGGCACGCTTGAGGAAGGTGTCCTTGACGCCAGCGTTTACGATGAGGTCAACGTAGCGCTGACGATAGCGCAGTTCGGGGTCGTCGAAGGCATCATATACCTTGCCGTCGGCATCGGTCTTCACCACAGGCAGTGGCTTCAGGCTCTTGCTCAGCACGGTCATCTCCATCACGTGAACACTGATTTCGCCAGTCTTGGTGCGGAAAACATAGCCCTTCACGCCAATGAAGTCCCCCAAGTCCAGCAACTTCTTGAATACAATATTATATAAGTCCTTGTTTTCATCGGGGCAGATGGAGTCGCGTTGTACGTACACCTGTATGCGGCCCTTTGAGTCTTGCAGCTTGGCAAAGGCAGCCTTGCCCATGATGCTCTTGCTCATGATACGGCCAGCAATGCTTACCATGCGGCTGTTGTCGGGTGTGGCGGTCTCGCGCACGTCATGGCCTTCTTCGTCTTTGCCGATAACTGGTAAGTCCTCAAAGTCTTCAATGATATCTGTACTCCATGCATTTACGGGATACTCAGCGGCAGGATATGGGTTGATGCCCATAGAGCGCAGTTCCTGAAGGCTCTGGCGCCTTCCGATTTCTTGTTCGCTTAGTTCTAAAACGTTCATTCTTTTGTACGCTAATGTTCATAATACGTCGGCAAAATTACAAAAAAAAATTGAAACGTAGAGAAAAAGTCTGCAAAAATCCCTTAAAAGACGGATTTCTTTAAATAAATGCTAAATTCTTGACAAACTATTTGGCAGAATCAATAATTATCCCTATATTTGCGTCATAAAAATCTAAGCTTATGACACAAGAAAGCATCAAGACCCGTGTGGTGGGTGTAGATATTAGGCTGGAACGCACGACGATAGCCGTTGTGGACGTTCGAGGTAATGTATTATCCAAGAGCGACTTCCCAACAGGCGATAGTCCCAATGTCGGCGACTTTGTTTCATCGCTCAGTAATAATATCATCAATCTTGTAGAAGCCAATGGAGGTTACGAGACCATCCGTTCGGTGGGAATCTGCTGCTCGAGTGCCAATTTCCTGACAGGAAGCATCGAAAATGCTGCCAACCTGCCTTGGAAGGGCGTCGTCCCGCTGGCGGCGATGTTGCGCGACCGGCTGGGGTTGGCTGTCGCACTGGGTAACAATGCACATGTGCGTGCTTTGGGCGAACACGCCTACGGGATGGCTCATGGCATGAAGGACTTCATACTCATTACGCTGGACAACGGCATGGGCAGCTGCTTCTTCTCGAACGGACAGCAGCATCTGGGACGTGACGGCTTTGCCGGCGAGGTGGGGCATACCTGTGCCAAACATGGCGGCCGCCAGTGTGGCTGTGGCAACAAGGGATGTCTGGAGATGTATACCTCGCGCAAGGGTATCAGAATGACAATACAAGAGGTGCTGGCAGAAAGCGATGAACCCTCCATGATGAGACAGGTGGAGAAAGTGACTCCCGAACAACTGAAGATGTTCTGCGAACAGGGCGACAAACTGGCCATAGAGGTAATGAACCGCACGGGTTACATGTTGGGCCTGGGGTTGGCAAACTATGCCTCGGTCATCAATCCCGAGGCCATCATCTTTACAGGTAACGTGTCGCACATCGGCGGCTGGTTGCTGAATCCGGCCTATGAAGCCTTTAACTCGCATGTGTTCCATAATATCGAAGGAAAGGTGCGATTCCTGCTTTCGAATTTTGATGACAGTGAGGCGAACCTGCTGGGTGCTTCGGTGTTAGCGTGGAATGTGAAAGAGTATTCTCTGTTTAAGTAAACTTTGACGAGTTGCAGCGTATGAACCACAAAATGAAAACCAGAGTTGTAGGCGTCGACATAGGAATAGATGTTACTACCTATGGCATTGTCGACATACGGGGAACCATCATAGCCATAGACCATTTCCATACCTCAGACTATCCCGTTGTCAGCGAGTACGTTGCTGTACTCAGCGAGAAAATACTGACATTGGTCGAGGCCAATGGCGGCTACGAAACCGTACGTTCGGTAGGTATCAGTGCCCCGAGTGGCAATTTCCTGACGGGCAGTATTGAGAATGCGGCCAATCTTCCCTGGAGGGGGATTGTGCCGTTGGCAGCCCTGATGCGTGACAGTCTGGGACTGGCTGTCGCTGTCGGTAACGATGCTCACGTGACAGCGATTGGTGAACGTGAATATGGTTCGGCACATGGCTTGCAGAACTTTGTCGTCATCTCCATGGGGCATGGTGGTGTGGGCAGTTGTTTCTTCTCAAACGGCAAGGCCCACCTCGGTGACTCCGGATCGGCTGGTGAGTTAGGCCATATATGTGTTGAGGACCACGGACGACTTTGCGGTTGTGGCCGACAGGGTTGCCTGGAACGCTACGTGTCTGTCGGCGGTTTGGTCCAGACGGCTCGTGACATCATGGCCGCGAGCAGCGAGGACAGCCTGATGCGTCAGTTGCCCGAACTGACTCCTGAGTCGATAGGCCAATGCTGTGACCAGGGTGACCGGTTGGCTTTGGAGGCTTATCGCCAGACGGGCGAGATGTTTGGAATTGGTTTGTCGTTCTACGCCTCGATAGTCAATCCTGAAGCCATCATACTGACAGGAGGATTGACGAAAGAGTGGAAATGGCTGGAGGAACCTACTCAGTTGTCGTTCAATGAACATCTGTTCCCCAACCTCAGGGGAAAGGTAGAGCTTCTGGTGAGCATCATCACCGATGCAGAGCGTGACGTGATGGGTGCCAGTGCCCTGGCTTGGGAAGTAGAAGAATACTCATTGTTTTTTTAAAGAAGTGAATATAGAAAGTATCAATCAGATTATCGCATCGAAACCCAATCTGAGTACCGCCCTCGGGATGGAGTTTATCTCGACTCCCGAGGACGATACGTGTATGGCCCGTATGCAGGTGGACGAGCGCAACCGGCAGCCATTCGGATTCCTCAGTGGCGGTGCCTCGCTGGCACTTGCCGAGAATGTGGCCGGGGTAGGTTCCTGTTCGCTCTGTCCGGGCTGTGCCTGTGTGGGTATCGAGGTCAGCGGCTCGCACGTGCAGGCTGTGAGTGAGGGCGACACGGTGACCGCCTACGCCCGTCTGAAACATCGCGGCAAGACGCTGCACGTGTGGACTGTCGACATCAAGAACAGTGCCGGCGAACTGATCAGTTCCGTCCGGGTTACCAACTATATCATCAAGCATCAACGGTAGTCATGAATGGCTTTGCACTTTTTCGTATGCCGTATGCCCGCGAGTGTACGATGCTTGCCGGGGCAGTGTGCGAATACGGGTCGCTGGCTTCGCTCAGTGGGCAGCAAGGATTTGTGGTGGCTCCCTTCGCCGTTTCCGGCGAGGAACCCGTTCTGCTGATTCAGCCCGACGAGGCGGGTGGGGCGTTTCCTGACCTGCCGCTGCAATCCATCGGTGATTCCTGCTCGTCGGACAATAGGGCCGACTATCACATTGATTTCTGTAATTTCCACTCGCATCTGCTGAATGGCGACTTCCAGAAGCTGGTGCTCTCGCGCAGCCTGGACATTGCCGGCGCGGGGCAGGCAACGCCCGTGGAACTGTTCCGCAGGGCGTGTGAACGCTATCCCCGTATGTTCATCTCGCTGGTATATACTCCCCAAAGCGGGCTGTGGCTGGCAGCAACGCCGGAGACACTGCTCTCGGGCGAAGGCAGACGGTGGCAGACGATGGCACTGGCCGGGACTGTAGCCTGGCAGGACAACGTCGCCTGGGGAGACAAGAACTTGCAGGAGCAACGCTATGTGGCGACCTATATCACGCGACAGCTGGAACGGTTCACGTTCGACTTTACGGAGGACGGCCCCTATACGGCACGAGCCGGGCACCTGGCTCACCTGCGAAGCGATTTCCGTTTCACGCTGAGCGACAGCGCGAGTGTGGGCGAGCTGTTGCACGTGCTGCATCCCACGCCTGCCGTCTGCGGCCTGCCCAAGGAATCGGCCTTCCGTTTCATTCTGGCCAACGAGCACCATCGCCGTTCGTACTATAGTGGTTTCATGGGTCCCTTCGGACTGCATGAGCAGACCCACCTGTTTGTCACGCTGCGCTGTATGCAGCTGTTCCGCGATGGCTATCGCCTCTATGCGGGTGGCGGACTGCTGACCGACAGCGACGAGGAACAGGAGTGGCAGGAGACAGAGGCCAAACTCGATACCATGCGTAACATTATATATATATATAGTAATGTATAGTAACAAAGAGAACGTCAATATACTGACAGCCCTGCTGGTGGCTCACGGCGTGCGCCACGCCGTGGTGTGCCCGGGCAGCCGCAACGCCCCCATCGTACATAATCTGAACGAGTGTCCTGACATCCGGTGCTATCCTGTTACCGACGAGCGCTCGGCCGGCTTCTATGCGTTAGGCATGTCGCTGTGCTTAGGCGAGCCGGTGGCCGTGTGCGTGACCTCAGGCTCGGCGCTGCTCAATCTGGCGCCTGCTGTCGCTGAGGCTTATTATCAGCATGTGCCCCTGGTGGCTGTCAGCGCAGACCGCCCGCCGCAGTGGATAGACCAGCTGGACGGTCAGACGATGCCCCAGCCCGACGCCTTGGGCCGTTTCGTCCGCAAGGCCGTCACCCTGCCGGAGCCGCATGACGGCGAGAGCCGTTGGTACTGCAACCGGCTGGTCAACGAAGCCCTGATGGAGCGTCGCGGGCCTGTGCACGTCAATGTGCCGATTACGGAACCGTTGTTTGACTTCACGACGCCGGTGCTGCCTGTGGAACGGACGATAGAACTGACGCCTGCCGACATGCCGCCTCACGTGTTGAGCCATGTGTGCCGTATGTTCATGCAGTCCAGGCGCCCCATGCTGATAGTGGGGCAGCCCATGAACCCCCACTTGGACGAAGCCGTCTGTCTGGTGAAGGACGACGAGCGCTATGTGCCCGACTTGGTGGTTTACACGGGCGGCAGCATTGTCAGCAAGCACCTGAAGCACTTCCTGCGCAAGGCCAGGGAGACGTGGGTGGTCAACGCTACGGGCGAGGTGACGGACACCTTCCAGAACGTGACCCGCGTGTTGGTCGGCGACGGCGCGGTGGTGGCCGACCAGGTGCGTTTCATGCTTGAGCAGCAGCCCCATCCTTTTGTGCAGCTGTGGGACGAACTGCTGCAGAAGGTTCGCCGTCACGCTGAGACTTATGAGCCAGCCTATTCCGAAATGGC
>CAMOWH010000058.1:0-13284 GCA_946628315.1 uncultured Prevotella sp. | reverse complement strand
TTCTGTCCTTTTCATGTCGAGTCTAAAAACCGATGGCAATTTGGCAATGAGACTGCAAAGATAGCATGAATAAACTCAGCCAAATTGAGTTAATTCGTTGAAAATGTACAAAATGCAAACTAATTAACTAACTTTTTTGCCAATTTTCAGCATGTTTTGACAAAAAAATGCTACCTTTGTTCCCAATTCCGCGCACGAACATATATAAAAAGTATTTTTGTACGCGATTTTAACAGGAACGACAATATGAGCATAGAAGACAGACAGAAACAGACCACCGTCAATGTTCAGGAGAAGGCCAACTTGATTTGGGCGATTGCTGACAAACTGGTGGGTGTATATAAACCGCACGAATACGGCAACGTGATATTGCCGATGTGTGTGGTGAAACGATTCGAGGACACGCTGGCACCGACGAAGCAGAAGGTGCTCGACATGAATAAGCAACTGGACGAGGATGGCATCACCGTGAAGCAGGGATTCTTGGAGAAAGCCGCAGGACAGAAGTTCTACAACCTCTCGCCATTCACCTTCGAGACGCTGCTCAGCGACCCGGAGAACATCCGCGAGAACTTCGAGTCGTACCTGAACCACTTCTCGGAGAATGTCATCGACGTGATTCACCGCATGAAGTTCCAGCAGGAGATAGAGACAATGGCAGAGAACGGGCTGCTCTATCTGGTCGTCAAGGAGTTCTGCACGGAGAAGGCATACTTGGGTGCCGACAAGGTGAGTTCTGTGGATATGGGCTACATCTTCGAGGAACTGGTGCGCAAGTTCTCTGAGAGTTACGACGAACATGCGGGAGCACACTTCACCGCCCGCGACATCATCAACCTGATGACGGAACTGCTCGTGGGTGAAGACGAGGAGCGCCTGGAGGAAGAGGGCATCACCGCCACCATCTACGATATGGCGATGGGTACCAGTCAGATGCTGGGTTGCATGAGCGACCGCCTGTTGGAGATTGACCCTGATGCAGACATTACCACCTATGGACAGGAACTGAACGAGCAGACGTTTGCCATTGCCAAGGCTGACACGCTCATCAAGGGTGGCAATGCCGACAATATGCGACAGGGCGACACCCTGGGCGATGACAAGTTCGACGGATATAAGTTCGACTACATCATTTCCAACCCGCCGTTTGGCATCGAGTGGAAGACAAGCAAGGCTGCTGTGGAGGCAGAAAACAAAAAAGGGGCTGCAGGACGCTTCGAACCGGGTCTGCCCGCTATTGGCGACGGTCAGCAACTGTTCCTGCTCAATGGTGTGGCGAAACTGAAAGACACGGGTCGTATGGCGATTATCCAGAACGGTTCGCCGCTCTTCAAGGGCGATGCAGGCAGTGGCGAGAGCAACATTCGTGGCTACCTGTTGGAGAACGACTGGCTGGAGGCCATCGTGCAACTGCCCAACGACCTGTTCTACAACACGGGTATTGCCACCTACATCTGGGTCATCACGCGCAACAAGTCAGCAGAGCGGCAAGGCAAGGTGCAACTCATCGATGCCAGCCAGTGCTATGAGAAGCGCCGCAAGCCATTAGGCAATAAGCGTGTAGAGATTACCGAGACGGCCCGCCAACTCATCATGCAGGCCTACGACGGTTTTGCGGATGGTGTCATGACGCAGACTGCTGCTGACGGCACGGAGATTCGTGTAGAGAGCAAGGTGCGCGAGAACGACTACTTCAAATACAGCAAACTCTTCATCATGAATCCTGAGCGCGATGAAGCAGGCAACGTGAAGCGTGACAGCAAGGGGCGTCCCGTTATGGACAAGTCGCTCAACGACACGGAGATTATCCCCTGGCTGACCGACCGCAACGAATACCTGCAGAAGAACGTGGCTCCTTACTCGCCCGACTTCGTCGTGGACGAGAAAAAGACCAAGATAGGCTACGAGATTCCATTCACCCGCGAGTTCTACAAATATACGCCGCTGAAACCTTCTGCCGACATCTTCGAGGAACTGAAAGCCCTCGAACAGCAGGAGGCGGAAATCATGAACAAGATATTGCACTGATATTGGCTATGGAGCAGAAACAGCAATTCGTCAATGACCCGTTGACGCATTTGGAGGACAAAATAGTCAACGACCTGTTGACCTTTTAGAAACAAGAAGAATAGAGACAATGACAATAAAAGAAATTGAGCAGTTGATTGCCAAAGGTGAGACGCAAACGCTGGAACTGAAGAAAAGCACTGGCGAACTGAAGGATGCTATGCATACTGCCTGTGCTTTCCTGAACAGTGATGGTGGCTGGCTGATTTTTGGCGTGACACCCGACAGTCTGCACATCGTAGGACAGCAAGTGACCGACAATACACGGCGCGAAATAGCGCAGGCATTGGCTTCTTTGGAGCCTACCGTCGATGTCAGTGCTGAGTATGTTGACGTGCCTGGTTCGAAGGTAGGCAACCAAATCGTAGCCATCCACTTTGAAGGAAGAAAGGACAACCACGTACCTTATACTTGCAACGGACGACCATACTACAAGGTGGAAAGCACTACCCGCCAGATGCCACGTGAAATGTACGATGAGCGGCTGCGCGACAGTAACCCCAGCAAGTTCGCTTGGGACGCACAGGTGGCAGATGGTGTCACCATCAGCGACCTGAGCGAAGAACGCATCCGCAATGCGGTACGGGCTGGTGTGAAAAGCGGACGTATCAATGCTTCTGCCGAGGATGACAGCCTGGAGGTGCTGCTGGATAAGTTCAAATTGTTGCGCGACGGTAAGTTGACCAATGCTGCCGTGGTATTGTTCGGCAAGAAGCTGTTTGATTATCCACAGATGATGATTCGCATGGCCTACTTCCGAGGCAAGGAGAAAATGGTATTTATCGACAACAAGCAGGAGGAAGGCAACTTCTTTGACCTGCTTGACGCAGGCATGGCCTTCTGCTTTCGTCACCTCAGTCTGAGTGGTGAGGTGAAGGGGCTGCAGCGTGAGGAACATCTGGAGATTCCTGTCGAGGCTCTGCGCGAAGCCTTGACGAATGCGCTGTGCCACCGTCGCTATGAGGACCCGCGTACCACAGTCACGCTGGCCATCTTCGACGACCGACTGGAGATCACCAATCCCGGTCATTTCCCCAATCCGTTGACTCCAGAGAACATCAAGGAGCCACATGGCTCCTACCCCTATAACCTGCGCATCGCTCAGGTGCTTTACTTCTCCAAATACTTGGAGGGATGGGGAACGGGCATCCGTCGCATGATGGACATCTGCCGTGAGGAAGGTGTCCCCGAGCCTGAATACAAGTCTGACGGCTATACCGTCACTGTCACCTTTTGGAAGACGACACAAAAGGCATCACAAAAGGACGATTTAACTTCACAAAACGATGTAGACGCTACCCAAAAGACCATACAAAAGGACGCTGACACCATACAAAAGACCATACAAAAGGACGCTGACACCATACAAAAGACCATACAAAAAGAATTAGCGGCCCGCGATATTGCTATTACAGAGTTGCAATTGGACATTCTTATCTATTTCACACTGCATCCGCAGGCAACCCGTAGAGAGTATATAGATTCCGACAATAATATCTCCGAAGGAGGCACTATTTCTAATATTGCTCGTTTGCAGGAACTCGGCCTTTTGCGCCGCGAGGGTGGCCGCAAGAATGGCCGCTGGGTGGTAATGCTTGATATTGATAACGAAAACCGCAAGGTGGCCGAGGTCGAACTCAAAAGGAAACTGGAACAGCAAAAGAACAAGGAGGAAGAGGCATGAGGCAGATGAAAGATAGCGGAATAGAGTGGATTGGGAAGATTCCTGAGGGGTGGGCAATAGAGAGAATGAAAGGTCTCTTTACTGAACGCAATGAGCGCGACTGCAAAGGAAAAACTTTGCTAAGCGTTTCTCAATACTATGGCATCCGGCCTAAGAGCGAAACTGATATTGCCGATTCGCATATAGCAGAGTCTTATGACGATTACAAAGTGGTTTGTCAGGGTGACTTTGTAATGAACATCATGCTCGCTTGGAATGGCAGTTATGCCGTTTCAGACTATAACGGAATGGTTAGCCCAGCCTATTGTGTGTTTAAGTTCAGAAAAGATTGTTGCGAGAAGTATTTCCATTATCTGCTTCGTACCAACGGCTATCCTACAGCGTTCAAAACGATGTCACGTGGTGTAATTGACAGCCGTTTACGTTTATATCCCGAACAATTCTATACATTCCCTGTTATTCTACCTCCTGTAGAAGACCAGCAGCGCATCGCCGATTACCTTGACTTGAAGTGTGGGGAGATAGATTCGCTCATTGGGCTGCAAGAGCAGATGATTGAGAAACTGAAAGCCTATAAGCAGAGCGTCATTACCGAGGCCGTAACAAAAGGTCTTGACCCTAATGCCAAACTCGTCCCCTCCGGCATCGACTGGATTGGCGAGATTCCTGAAGGGTGGAAAGTGTGCAAGCTAAAGAATCAATATACGCTTCTGAATGGCAGGGCGTACAGTGACTCAGAACTACTACAAGAAGGCAAATACAGAATCCTTCGTGTTGGGAATCTTTTTTCAAGTGACAAGTGGTATTATTCCGATATGGAGTTAGAAGACAACAAATACTGTGAAGCAGACGATTTGCTTTATGGTTGGTCAGCTTCTATAGGCCCACTTATATGGAATGGGGAAAAGGTTATATATCACTATCACATTTGGAAAGTCCTTTTTTACGAAAATGACTTGCGCTACTCCTACTACCTATTAGATGCGCTTACTCACGCTAAGAGAAGAGACATGCATGGGTCAGCAATGCAGCATCTAACTAAAACTAATATGGATAACAGTTGGATCCCATTGGTTCCAAAGGAGGAGCAGCGCTCCATCGCCACCTACCTCGACTCGAAATGTGCCGACATCGACCGCCTCATTGCCCTGAAGCAGCAGAAGATAGAGGCACTGAAGGACTACAAGAAGAGCATCATCTATGAAGCAGTAACAGGTAAGACAATTATTGAGTAAAAACAAAGCATCATGTACAAACCACCATTCAATATAACGGCGAGAATGCTGCATCAGATTGCAGATATTTCGGAACAGCTGGGTATCCTTATATCACAGTTGGGAGAAAACGCACCCTCGCCTATGCTAAGGAAGAAGAACCAGATTAAGACCATTCACTCGTCTTTGGCCATAGAACACAACAGTTTGTCGCTGAAACAGGTGACTGACATCATTGATGGCAAGCGGGTATTGGGTGCTCCAGACGAGATACAGGAGGTGAAGAATGCTATTGAGGCGTACAGACTGATGCCACAGCTGGACGCTTTCAAGGAGAAAGACCTGCTGAAAGCTCATGGACTGATGATGAAGGACTTGGTTAGGACTGCAGGCCACTACCGCCAGGAAGGTGTTGGCGTGTTCAATGGTGAGCAGCTGTTGCACATGGCTCCACCAGCCGACCAGGTGCCGCGTCTGATGGGTGACCTCTTTCAATGGGTGAAATCTACCGATGTTCACCCACTGATACATTCTTGTGTTTTCCATTATGAGTTTGAGTTTATCCATCCCTTTGTAGATGGCAACGGACGCATGGGGCGCTACTGGCAGACAATGCTTCTCTCACGCTGGAAGGGCCTGTTTTCGTGGCTCCCTGTTGAAACTATCGTAAAAGACCATCAGCAAGACTATTACAATGCTATTGCGAAGAGCGACGCAGCTGGTGAAAGTACCATATTTGTTGAGTTTATGATGGATTGTCTGCTCGATGCGATGGTGAACTACGAACCGCAGGAAGAGGAAACAAGCGACGAACTGCACGATAAACTGCACGATAAACTGCACGATAAATTCCCTGACCTTTCTGAGAAAGCCCTCGATATAGTTGAGATTCTCAAAGATCATCCCGGACTAAATGCTGCAGAAATAGGCGAAAAGGTGGGAATATCGGAACGCCAAGTAAAGACCCATATCAATGCGCTGAAGGCTAAAGGTCTCATCGTAAGAGTGGGAAGCAACAAAACGGGATATTGGAAGGTTACGTTTGAATAATAATAGAAACACAATATGGACAACAACGACCTGAAAGAACGGGATTTTGAAGCGTATATAGAGCATTGGCTGACCACAGAGGGGGGCTACGTGAAGGGCGACCAGGCCACGTATGATAAAGAACGGGCCATCGACCTGAAGACGCTCATCAAGTTTCTCTGTCTGACGCAGACGAAGAAATGGGAACTGTATGAAAAGAAATATGGTGCCCAGACGGAAGACCGCCTCTACAACGTGCTGCAGGACAAGATTCACGAGCGCGGTCTGATATGGGTGTTGCGCAACGGGCTGGACGACTTGGGCTTTAAGTTCAAGTTGGTGTATTTCGAGCCTGCCAGTCCGCTCAACGAGGAACTGAACCTTCACTACCAGCAGAACATCATGGAGTGTACGCGCCAGTTTGCCTACTCCACCCAGAACCACAATACCATCGATATGGTGCTGTCGGTGAACGGCATCCCTGTAGTGGCCCTGGAACTGAAGAACCAGTTGACAGGACAGAACGTAGAGAACTCGCGCCAGCAGTGGATGAACGACCGCGACCAGCGCGAAGAACTGTTCCAGTTCAACCACCGCATCCTGGCATACTTCGGCGTGGATCTCTACGAGGCTATCATGGCCACTGAACTGCGTGGCCCGAAGACGTTCTTCATGCCGTTCAACCAAGGCAGCAACGGTGCAGGCAACGTGGGTGGTAAAGGCAACCCCGAAGCACCGGAAGGAAAGTACACCACCTGCTATCTGTGGGAGCGTGTGCTGAACCGTCGCATGCTGCTCTGCATCTTGCAGCGATACATCTCCCGTCAGGAAGAGGAGCGCATCAGCATCTATAAGACAAAGGATGGCACCATCAAGCAGGAGAAGAAGAAAAGCGTAAAGATTATCTTCCCACGCTACCACCAACTCGACGTGGTGGAAAAGTTGATAGCCGACACCGCCGAACATGGCTCGGGGAAGAACTACCTCATACAACACTCGGCAGGCTCCGGCAAGTCTAACTCCATCGCATGGGTGGCCTACCGCTTGGGAGCATTGCAGAACGCAGAGTTGAAACCGATGTTCAACTGCGTATTCGTTATCACCGACCGCCGTGTGCTGAACTCACAACTACAGAACACCATCCTGGGCTTCGACCATGTAGATGGAACGGTAGAGACGGTGAAGGACAGCGATTCATCCACCAAACTGCGCGACCTGATCAACGATGACAACTCACGCATCATCATCTGTACGCTGCACCGCTTCCCGCTTATCTATAAAGAGGTGAACAAGAATACGGGCAAACGCTATGCCCTCATTGTGGATGAAGCCCACTCGTCGCAAACGGGTAAGGCAGCAGAGAAGATGAAGGCTGCGCTGGCAGATACCGACGAGGCGCTGCGAGAGATGGCGGCTATGCAGGACATCGCTGAGGAAGAACTGGAGAAACAGCGCGACGAAATCATTGACACGCTGTTGGCACAGGGGCAGCACAGCAACCTGTCGTTCTATGCCTTCACCGCCACGCCCAAGCCCAAGACGCTGCGCACCTTCGGTGTCTGCACCCATCAAGACATTGACCCGACGAAGTGCCGCTACGAGGCATTCCATACCTATTCGATGCTACAGGCCATCGAGGAAGGATTTATAAAGGATGTGCTGCTGAGCTATACACCATATAGCGTGAGTTACGAGATTACAAAGCGTATCACCGATGACCCGGAATATGAAGAGACACCAGCCACACGGGCCGTCAAGGCTTTCCACGACAATCACCAGCACGTTATCGACAAGAAGTGCGCCATCATCGTAGAGAAATTCCGTGAGGTGACGCTGCCCGCCATGCAGGGCAAGGCAAAGGCGATGGTGGTGACGGCGAGCCGTGCGCATGCCGTGCGTTACTATATGGCTATCAAAGCCTATTGCGAGCAGCAGGGTTATACCGATGTGCATCCGCTGGTGGCTTTCTCCGGCAAGGTGCTCTATCAGGAGCATGAATATACCGAGACGGCCATGAACTCTACGCCCGACTATAAGATTAGTGAGGCAGGACTGCCGCTGTTCTTCGCCTCCGACCTCTACAATGTACTGGTGGTGGCAGATAAGTACCAGACGGGTTTTGACGAACCACTGCTGCACACCATGTTCGTGGATAAGAAACTGCGCGATGTGAAGGCAGTGCAGACGTTGAGCCGTCTGAACCGCGCCCACCCGGATAAGGTAGATACATACGTGCTGGACTTCGTGAACGACCCGGAGGACATCAAGAAGAGTTTCGAGCCGTTCTATACCGGCACCGAACTCATCAAACCGATGGACTTGAATTCGGTCTTCACCCTGCGCGACAACATCCGTGAACTCAATCTATGGAACGACCAGGACGAGCAACGGGTGGAGGACATCGTAAAGACAGTGAAGAAGGACGACCCAACAAGATTGGGCAAGCTGTCGAATGCCTTCAAAGGCGTGGTTGATCGTATCAACCAGTTGGACGAAAGGCTACGGGTAGGCGACGGAACGTCGGGAATGGATACGTTCTACACCGTGCGAGGCCAAATCAAACAGTTCGTGCGTTTCTATAACTATCTGGCACAGGTGGAGCGCACTTATAACCGCGACCTCTACCGTACCTGCGTATTCTGTGACTTGCTCCTGAGACTCATCAAGACCAAGCCCCATGAGCGCATTGACCTGAACAAGCAACTGATGCTGGTCAACTCGCGCATCGAGGCTGGAGAGACACAGAGCATCCACCTGGACAAGAATGCAGGAGGCCTGACCACCCCAAAGCCTGGTGCCGGTAATGGTCCCGACGATAAGCGTGACCTGCTCTCAAACATCATTGACAAGGTGAACATGATGTTCCGAGGCAACTTTACCAAGGAAGACCGGGTGCTGGTGGAAAGCATCTATGATAAGTTGAACACGCCAAAGGTACGCCGCAAACTGACCAAACAGGCCAAGAACAACGACCCGAAACAGTTTGCCGAGAGCATCTTCCCAGAGGTGTTTGCAGAGGCTGCACAGGAGTGCTATGGCGACCAGATGGAGGCTTTCCGTCGCCTGTTCCAGAACCACGACCTCTACAACAGCATCATGACACAGATGGGTGACATGATGTATGCCAACTTCCGTGCGCAGGACGAGGCCGTGTTCAATCCGGAGCGATTCAAGGAGAAGGTACTGCCCGTGATGCAGAAGGAGTTTGGCGACATCCAGTTCGACATCAAGCCTTATCCGTTGGTGGCCGACTGGCTCGTGAAGGTGATTGCGGCTGAGACGGCTCCCTCGATGGACGGTGCCAACGATGTGTTGCAGAATGCTTTTAACCGCCTGTACTGCTCGCCCCGCAAGGTGGCCTTCATGGATAAGAAGAGCCACTTCCGTTCATTAGTGAGTTACTTCGAGGTGTTCCTGAAGAAGATATACTTCATCGAGAACGGCAAGGAGATGGTGGTCACCCGCGAAAATGCCCGCCCCGGTGAGATGCCGTCTCTGGCAGACTGCATCTATCAGACTCCCTGCCTGAAGCGTCTGAAGTATGAGCCGGAATCGAACAAGTTCAAAGGCTGGCTCCAGCAGTTGCGTGACTGGCGCAATGAACAGTCGCACCAGGCCCCGATAGCCACAGAAGAAGAGTACGATGCCGCCATCCATATCGTCACCGCCCTCTACCTCTACGTGACGGCCTATAACATCAAGTGGATACAGCCCAAGATGGAGGCACAGGTGGTTACACTCAAAACAGAAGCGCAGCACATGGACATGGCTGCTGAAGGTATTCTGTAGCGATGGCGTAACCGAGCAGAAGAGGATTCAGAAAACACAAAATACTATTCATCTATTCATTATTGCTTGTAACGCATTGCAAATTAATAATATAGTGAATGAATAGAACATGCTGTCTATTCATTCACTATTCATAACTTCTCGCGCTTACCCGATATTTCCTGTCGATGATAAAGCGTCAGGAGCATCGTCTGTGAACATTATTGAAGGCGGAAACAAATTGTTTCCTGCGTGGAAACAAACTGTTTCCGTTAGAGAAACAAACTGTTTCCAATCTTTATGTTATTGCGAAACAGCCTGTAATACAGATGGATAGTGCTGTGATGTTATTTATTTTGCTGTATTCTCTAATCATTTATGAATAGACGATAGTCAAGATATAACCTCTATTCATAAGATAAACCATTTATATACAGGAGGTTATAAGCAAAAATGAATAGATGGCCTAATTTCACCATCATGAATGGCTCTTTCATTTGTGTGTCCGTCTCTTCTCTTCCCGCCGCCGCTGCTTGTCGCGTGCCTTGAAAGCCTTGTAGGCACTCACGCCGAGGTCGTAGCCCGAGCGGGCGGAGAGGCGGAACGACTGGCGGGCATCCTTGTAGGCACCGAGCTTCTCGAATGCGATGTCATGCCGCTGGTGGCCATGTTGTTGCCGCTGGTCAGACCATACTGGCTGTCCTGGCCGCGCAGTGCCCGGTGGTAGTGTGTCTCCTGCGCCGCGGCCGTCAGTGCGACGGCCGTGAGCAGGACGGTGATGATGCTTCTCGTCTTCATACTTGTTTAGCTTTTGTTGCAGACAAGCTCATGGCTTGTTCAGTCTTTGAAGTACACGCGCTTCACGCGGTTCGACACGCTGGTGAGCACCTCGTAGGGGATGGTGTCGAGCACGTTGCTGAGTACGGTGACGGGCAGCTCCGGCCCGAAGATCTCCACCTGGTCACCCTCCTGGCAGGGAATGTCGGTGACGTCGATGAGTGCCACGTCCATGCAGATGTTTCCCACGTACTCTGCCTTCTGCCCGCCTACGATGCAATAGCCGTGGCGGTTGCCCAGGTGGCGGTCCAGTCCGTCGGCATAGCCTATGGGTATGGCGGCGATGCGGCTGTCGCGCGTCAGGCGGCCCTTGCGGCTGTAGCCTACCGTCTCTTCTTTGGGCACGTCGTGGATTTGCAGGATGGTTGTCTTCAGCGTAGATACGGTTTCGAGCATGTCGTTTGTGCGTGGGTCAACGCCGTAGAGACCGATGCCCAGGCGGCACATGTCGAGCTGCCGCTCGGGGAAGTGCTCGATGCCGGCGCTGTTGTCGATGTGGCGCAGAATCTTGTGCGGGAAGGCAGCCTGCAGCTGGCGGCTGGCGCGGTCGAAGCGCTCGAACTGCAGGGCCGAGAAGCGGTCGAAGTCGTCGCTGTCGCTGCCCACGAAGTGTGAGAACACGGAGCGGGGGATGACGGCGGACTGATGGCGCAGCACATCGATGAGGCGGTCAATGTCAGACTGGGCCGACTGGTCAGACGTCTCCTTCGCTTCAAATCCCAAGCGGTGCATGCCGGTGTCGAGCTTGATGTGTACGGGCCACCCCGTGATGCCCTGCTGGCGTGCCGCCTTGATGAGGGCGTCGAGCAGGCGGAAGCTGTACACCTCGGGCTCGAGGTCGTAGTCGAAGAGTGTCTTGAACGACGACATCTCGGGGTTCATGACGATGATGTTCTGCGTGATGCCCGCGCGACGCAGCTCGGCACCCTCGTCGGCCACGGCCACGGCCAGGTAGTCTACGCGCTGGTCCTGCAGCGTCTTGGCTATCTCCACGGCACCGGCACCGTAGGCGTCGGCCTTGATCATGCAGACGAGCTTCACGTCGGGCTTCATCAGCGAGCGGTAGTGGTTCAGGTTGCTCACCACGGCGTTGAGGTCTACCTCGAGGATGGTCTCGTGCACCTTCTGCTCCAGCAGGTCGCTGATGCGCTCGAAGCCGAAGCGGCGGGCGCCCTTGAGCAGCACCACCTCGTCGTGCAGCGAGCGGAAGTCGGTGCTCTGCAGGAAGCTGTCCACGCTGGGGAAGAAGGCCTTCTGCGCAATGGCTATCTGTGCTGCCTGTGCGCTCACCTGCGGCCCTATGCCCACGAAGCGGTCGATGCCGCGCTTCAGGGCCAGGTCGCTCACCTGGCGGTAGAGGTTTTCAGGCTGTTCGCCGCTCTGGAAGATGTCGCTCAGGATGAGCGTGCGGCGGCGCCCCTGATGGTCGGGCCGGCGCTGCATGAAGTCGAGGGCGATGTCGAGCGACTGCAGGTCGCTGTTGTACGAGTCGTTGATGAGCGTCAGCCCGTGCTGGCCCTCCTTCACCTCCAGGCGCATGGCAATGGGCTCCAGACGGCGCATGCGCTGGGCCAGCATCTCGGGTGACAGGCCCAGGTAGAGGGCCGTGGCGGCACAGGTGATGGAGTTCTCGATGGAGGCCTCGTCGTAGAAGGGCAGCTCGTACTGTCCGTGCACGCCCTTGAACACATAGTCAACAACGGTGGTGCCACTGCTGCCGTCCTTCGGCGTGGCGACGCTGACGTACATGGGTGCCGATGTGCTGTAGCGGCTCCAGCCTATGCGCTCGCCGTGCAGGTCGCTGCGGCGCACGCTGCGGCTCACCACATCGTCGTCGCTGGGGTAGACGATGGCCTGTGCGTCGCGGAACAGGAGCAGCTTCTCCATGCATTTCTCGTCGAGCGAGCGGAAGTTCTCCTGATGGGCGGCACCCAGCGAGGTGAGCACGCCGATGGTGGGCTGGATGATGTCGTGCAGCGACAGCATCTCGCCCGGCTGGCTGATGCCGGCTTCGAAGAGGGCCACCTGCGTCTGCTCGTTCATGAGCCACACCGACAGGGGGACGCCAATCTGCGAGTTATAGCTGCGGGGTGAGCGGGTGACTTTGAGGGTGGAGGGTGACGGGTGGAGGGTGGAGGGCGAGGGGTGGGGGGTGGAGGGCTGGTTGACGCCGGAGAGCAGCTGGTAGAGCCACTCCTTCACCCATGTCTTGCCATTGCTGCCGGTGATGCCCACCACGGGAATGTTGAACTCGTCGCGGTGGCGCTCGGCCAGCCGCTGCAGGGCGGCCAGCGGCGAGGGCACGCGCAGGAAGTTAGCCTGGGCGTAGGCGGTGTCCTGGTTGTCAGGTACTTGCTCCACCACGAAGTTGCGCACGCCGCGGCGGTACAGCTCGTCAATATATTTATGCCCGTCGCTGCGCTGTGTGCGCAGGGCGAAGAAGAGCGTCTGCTCGGGGAAGCAGAGCGAGCGGCTGTCGGTGAGCAGCCAGCCAATGGTGGCCTCGCTCTGCCCGTAGCGGTGGGCGCCGATGAGCGTGGCTATTTTCTCTATGCTGTAGGTCATTTCTTTCTTTTTGTTATTTCGTTATATCATTATTAAGCATTAAGTAACCGTTAAAAAATAACTTAGTATGATTAAGATACTGACCCCACCCCCGACCCCTCCCCTACAAGGGAGGGGAGC
>CAMOWH010000057.1:0-13511 GCA_946628315.1 uncultured Prevotella sp. | reverse complement strand
TGTTTTCGCTCGAAAAAACAAAGAAAAATGGATTTTCATTTTGCTTTTTGCTCACTTATTCGTACCTTTGCACAGATTTTCAGATAATAATAAATATTGCGCAATGAATATATCGTATAAATGGTTGAAGGAGTACGTTGATTTCGACCTGACACCACAGCAGGTGTGCGACGCACTGACGTCTACAGGTCTGGAGGTTGACGCACTTGAAGAAGTACAAAGTATCAAGGGCGGTCTGAAGGGACTCTACGTAGGTAAGGTCCTGACGTGCGAGATGCACCCGGATTCAGACCACCTGCACGTCACAACGGTGGACTTGGGCAAGGGTGAACCTCAGCAGATAGTCTGTGGAGCCCCCAACGTGGCAGCAGGCCAGAAGGTCATTGTAGCCGACCTGGGCTGTGTGCTGTACGACGGTGACAAGGAGTTTGTCATCAAGAAGTCTAAGCTGCGTGGCGTAGAGTCGCTGGGCATGATTTGTGCCGAGGACGAAATTGGCATCGGCACCAGTCACGCAGGCATCATCGTGTTGCCTGAAGACGCTGTGGTAGGTACGCCGGCTGCTGAATACTACCATCTGGAGAGTGACTGGCTGATAGAGATTGACATCACTGCCAACCGCGCTGATGCACTCTCACACTGGGGTGTGGCTCGCGACTTGTATGCCTGGCTGAAGCAGAACGGCTACAAGACTGCTCTTCACAAGCCTGCTACTGACGGATTTGCCGTGGATAACAACGAGTTGCCTATTGAGGTGGAGATTGAGAACACGGAGGCCTGCCGTCGCTATGCGTGTGTGAGCATCACGGACTGCGAGGTCAAAGAGTCGCCTAAGTGGCTGAAAGAGCGTCTGAACGTCATTGGCCTGCGTCCTATTAATAATATTGTAGACATTACCAACTATGTGATGATGGCCCTGGGTCAGCCTCTGCATTGCTTTGATGCCGACATGGTGAAGGGTCACAAGATTGTGGTGAAGACCATGCCCGAGGGTACTGCTTTCCAAACGCTGGATGGGGTAGAGCACAAGCTCTCTGACCGCGACCTGGCTATCTGTAATGCCGAGGATCCCATGTGTATAGCCGGTGTCTTCGGAGGAAAGGGTAGTGGTACCTATGAAACCACGAAGAACGTGGTGCTGGAGTCGGCCTACTTTCATCCTACTTGGATTCGCAAGTCGGCACGTCGTCACGGACTGTCTACGGACGCTTCGTTCCGTTTTGAGCGCGGCGTTGATCCCAACGGCACTATCGAGGCCCTGAAGTATGCTGCACTGCTCTGCAAGGAGCTGGCAGGCGGTAAGGTGTCGATGGACATCAGGGATGTCTATCCCACCAAGATGGAGAATCCGGTGGTAGAGCTGGAGTATCGCTATGTGAACCAGCTGATAGGCAAGGAGATTCCGGCAGAAACCATCAAGAGCATCTGTCAGTCGCTGGAGATGAAGGTGCTCAGCGAGACTGCCGAGGCACTGACGCTGGAGATTCCCGGCTATCGTGTAGATGTCACCCGTCCCTGTGATGTAGTAGAGGACATCCTGCGCATCTATGGATATAATAATGTAGAGATTCCGACTCAGCTGAAGTCGAGCCTGGTCATCAAGGGCGAGGAAGACCAGAAGCACAAGCTGGCCAACCTGGTCAGCGAACAGTTGGTGGGTGCAGGATTCAACGAAATACTGAACAACTCGCTGAGCAAGTCGTCATACTACGATGAAGAACAGAATAAGCAGCTGGTGCACATCATGAACCCGCTGTCGAGCGATCTGAACATCATGCGTGGCACGTTGCTCTATGGCGGATTGGAGAGCATTGCCCACAATGCCAACCGCAAGAATCCCAACTGCCGTTTCTTCGAGTTCGGCAACGTCTACCAGTTCTCACCCGAGAAGGAGAATCAGGACGACCCCATGCAGGCCTATAAGGAGCAGTACCACATGGGACTGTGGCTGACGGGTAAGCGCGTGGAAGGTTCGTGGGCTCATCCTGACGAGCAGACGTCATTTGCTGAGCTGGATGCCTATGTAGACAACATTCTGACCCGCATTGGTGTGCAGCCTGGCATGTTGGTGCGCAAGCAGTCGGAGAATCCGATTTTCGCGTCCGGGCTGACTATCGAGAATCGCGGTGGTAAGAAACTCATAGAGTTGGGTGTACTGTCGAAGAAGGTTCAGAAGCAGTTCGGCATTGACACAACGGTCTACTATGCCGAGCTGAACTGGACGGCTCTGATGAAGGTCATCCGCAAGCAGAAGGTAGAGTTCACGGAGATACCCAAGTATCCAGCCGTCAGCCGCGACCTGGCATTGCTGATAGACCAGAGCGTTGAGTTCCAGCAGATTGAGGACATTGCCCGTCAGACGGAGAAGAAGTTGCTGAAGAAGGTGGAACTCTTCGACGTGTACGAGGGTGACAAGCTGCCTGCCGGCAAGAAGTCGTATGCCGTCAACTTCATTCTGCAGGATGCCGAGAAGACGATGGGCGACAAGCAGATTGACGCCATCATGCAGAAACTCATCCAGAACCTGAAGCAGAAACTTGGCGCAGAGCTGAGATAAAGAGGTAAAAAGTAAAAAGGTAAAAAAAGTAAAATATTAAAAAGTAATCCAATGGGAAGAGCATTTGAATATCGTAAAGCTACAAAGCTGAAGAGATGGGGCCACATGGCCAAGACATTCACCAAGATCGGCAAGCAGATTGCTATTGCCGTCAAGGCTGGCGGTCCTGACCCCGACATGAACCCCGCACTGCGTGCGTGCATTGCTAACGCCAAGCGCGAGAACATGCCGAAGGACAACATTGAGCGTGCTATCAAGAACGCCATGGGTAAGGACCACGCAGACTATAAGGAGGTCAACTACGAGGGATATGGACCTCACGGAATAGCCATCTTCGTGGAGACGCTGACTGACAACACCACACGTACGGTGGGTGACGTCCGCTCAGTATTCAACAAGTTCAACGGTAACCTGGGTACACAGGGTTCGCTGTCGTTCCTGTTCGACCACAAGGCCGTATTCACCTTCAAGAAGAAGGACGGTCTGGATATGGACGAGATGATTCTGGACTTGATTGACTTCGGTGTTGAGGACGAGTACGACGAGGATGAGGAGGAGAACAGCATCACCATCTATGGCGACCCCTCGTCGTTTGCCGCTATCCAGAAGCACTTGGAGGAGAGCGGCTTCGAGGTGACTGGTGCCGAGTTTACCCGTATCCCCAACGACTTGAAGGACGTGACTCCCGAGGAGCGCGAGACCATTGACAAGATGGTTGAGAAACTCGAGGACTTCGACGACGTACAGACCGTCTATACCAACATGAAACCCGAGGATCTCTAATCTCCCCCCCTTACTGCCTATTAATTGTCAAATTGTCAACTAACGGTAGTCCTTTTGACGGAACGTGGCTTCAAACAGTCGCGTTCCTTTGTTTTTGGTCGAATAGTAGACATAGCCGAAGTTGTAGCCGGCATCCTTGTAGTCCTTCAGGTTGGCATTGTTCTTCAGTTCTTTGAGCATCATGCCCCGCAGGTCTTGGGTCTTCAGGGCCTCGGCGTCATCTATTATACCATCGACGGTAAAGTAATAAATCAGGCTCCGGGTATTAGCTTCAAATACCAGACTGTCAACAGTGACACCGTCTATGATTTTGGCAGGACATTTCTTCTCGGTAAAATCCTTTGCTTCGCGGGCGCAACGCTCATCCATCGTCTCCTGACAGCTCGTCAGCGTCAGTACGCTGATTAGTAATAAAAGCTTTTTCATATTCGTTTTTCTTATTTTTGGCGGCAAAGTTACAAAAAAGTCCCGCAACTCCCAAAGGAATTGCGGGATTTATTGAAGATAAAATAATCGTGCGGATTACTTGTTCACCTGGAACTTGGTGTCGCCATCCTTGAAGAAGGCATTGATCTGCTTGGCAGCAGCAATACCGGCATTGGTATTGGCCTCGGCAGTCTGTGCACCCATCTTCTTGGGAGTAGAGAAGTAGCGACCCTCGAACTGCTGGAAGTCAGCATTGGCGTCGGGCATGATATCGGTGACGAACTTCAGGTCCTGACGCTCAGCCATCAGCTTCAGCAACTCAGCCTCGTTGATAACCTCCTTGCGGGCCGTGTTCACCAGAATGCCGCCCTTCTTCATCTTGCCAACCAGCGCATAGTTGATGCTCTGCTTGGTCTCAGGAGTAGCAGGGATATGGAGTGAAACGATGTCGCACTGCTCGAACAGGGCTTCCTGATTGGCTACTGCGTGAACGCCAGCCTTCTCGATAACCTCTGCAGGGCAGAAGGCATCATAGGCGTAGACGTCCATACCGAAGCCTTTGGCAATACGGGCTACATTGCGGCCTACGTTTCCGAAAGCCAGAATGCCTAACTTCTTGCCCATCAGCTCCGTACCGGCCTTGCCGTTGTAGAAGTTACGAACGGCGAACACCAGCAGACCGAATACCAATTCGGCTACGGCGTTAGCGTTCTGACCGGGAGTATTCTCGGCAACAACCTTATGGGCAGTAGCGGCTGCGAGGTCGATGTTGTCATAACCGGCACCGGCACGAACCACAATCTTCAGCTGCTTGGCAGCGTCCAGCACCTCAGCGTCCACCTTGTCGGAACGGATGATGAGTGCGTCTGCATCCTTCACAGCATCCAGAAGCTGAGCTTTCTCAGTATATTTCTCGAGCAGGGCCAACTCATTGCCTGCAGCCTCGATTTCTTTGCGAATCCCCTCAACGGCAGCTGCTGCAAAGGGCTTCTCTGTTGCTACTAATACTTTCATAATACCTTTAATTATATATTAATGATTAGCTTCGAACTCCTTCATGCAAGCTACGAGAGCCTGGCAACCTTCGATGGTCTGGGCATTGTAGCAGCTGGCGCGGAAACCACCGACGGAACGGTGACCCTTAACGCCAACCATACCCTTAGAGGTAGCGAAGTCGAGGAAGTCCTTCTCCAGCTCCTTGTACTCGTCGGCCATCACGAAGCAGAGGTTCATCAGTGAACGGTCCTCCTCGACGGCAGTACCACGGAACATCTTGTTGCGGTCAATCTCACCATAGACAATCTCGGCACGCTGCTTGGCCAGCTTGTCCATAGCCTCAACACCGCCCTGCTTCTTCACCCAGCGCAGGTTCTCCAGTGCGCAGTAGATGGGCACCACAGGAGGAGTATTGAACATGGAACCCTTTTCCACGTGGGTACGATAGTCGAGCATGGTGGGAATCTCGCGAGGAGCACGGCCCAGCTTGTCGTCCTTGACGATGATGACTGTCACACCGGCCATAGCCATGTTCTTCTGGGCACCGGCGTAGATGGCGTCGTACTTCTTGACGTCCACAGGACGAGAGAAGATGTCTGACGACATATCGGCAATCAGAGGAACGTTGACGTCGAGGTCCTTGCGGATTTCAGTACCGTAGATGGTATTGTTGGTGGTGATGTGCAGATAGTCTGCATCAGCAGGAACAGTCCAGTTCTTGGGAATGAAGGTATAGTTGGCATCAGCAGAAGAAGCTACTTCTACGACCTCACCGAAGAGTTTGGCTTCCTTCATGGCTTTCTTTGCCCAAACACCAGTGTTGAGGTAAGCAGCCTTCTTAATCAGGAAATTGAAAGGAATCATGCAGAATTCAAGGCTTGCACCGCCACCGAGGAAGAGGACTGAGTAGCCCTCGGGGATGTCGAGCAACTCCTTTACGAGTGCTACAGCCTCGTCTACAACGGGCTGGAAGTCCTTGGCACGATGGCTGATCTCCATCAGAGAAAGACCAGAACCATTGAAGTCTAAACACTGCTGAGCGGTCTTCTCAATGACTTCGCGGGGAAGAATCGAAGGACCGGCGTTAAAGTTGTACTTCTTCATTTTTTGAATGTTTGTTTAATTATTGTTTGATACGTTTGTTATCTGAATAATGGTGCGAAATTACACTTTTTATTTGAATTGGGCAAATATTTAAGCAAGAATTAAGCATTTTATGCCGTTTTGCTTGCTTTTTGTCAACTCCGCGTGGCAAATTTCATCGCACTTGTTCAATGATTGTCTTGATTCCCTTGATTTTCTCACCCTTGGTCAGCCGGATGACTTGTTGGAGTTTTTCGCGACTGACAGCTGCATAGGCATAACGGTCCTTGACGTCGATACGTCCTATCTCGCCAGGCTCCAGTCCGCCTTTTTTGCAGAGGAATCCCACAATGTCACCCTTAGACAGCTTGTCCTTCTTGCCCTTGCCGATGTATAGGGTTGCCATACGTGGCAGGGGGGGAGTGAGTGCTGTACCTTGGGGCGTGAATGCTTCTACATCGCCTTCTACATAGTCGGGGATGTGTTCCTCGCTGTTCAGGATGAAGAACGTGCGTCCGCTGGCATCCCATCGTGCAGTACGTCCCACACGGTGTATGTAGCCGTCTTCGCTCTCGGGCAAGTGATAGTGGATGATGTTCTGAATGTCAGGGATGTCGAGTCCTCGCGAGGCCAGGTCCGTAGACACCAGCACGTTGGCAGAGCCGTTGCTGAACTTGTAGAGCATATCCTCACGCTGCCGCTGTTCCATGCCCCCGTGGAAATAGCTGGTAGTAAAGCCTGCGTGGCGCAGGAAGTCGTTGGTGCGCTCCACAGAGTCGCGATAGTTCAAGAAGACGATACTGCTCTCATCGCCTAATGACAAAAGCAGTTGCCGCAGCGTCTCGAGCTTGTCTTTCTGAGGACTCCTGACTTCATAGAGCGTGACACGCTCGGAAGTTTGTTCCTCTTCAGGCAGGAAGTCTATCAATGTGCCTTTCTTCGACATATTGACAAACTGGGGAATCTGTTCGGCATTAGTGGCAGACAACAGGATGCGGCGCTCCAGACCAGGCAGGCTCTTGAGCAGCTTCTGCATCTCCTGATGGAATCCCATCTCCAGACATTTGTCAAATTCGTCAATGACAAGGTAGCGGATGTGATAGCGTGAGATGTTGTCCTTGTCCAGATGGTCGTTCAGTCGTCCTGGAGTACCAAAGACGATTTGCGGGCGTACCTCTTTCAGCACGCGATGTTCGTCCATCGTGGGACGTCCGCCGTAACAGGCTGTCGAGCGAAGTCCGCAACCCATGCTCTTCAATACGGTATCCGACTGTAAGGCCAATTCGCGTCCAGGTGTAATGACTAATGCTTGTACCTCGTCGGAAGCAGCATCCAGTAGCTGGACGAGTGGCAACTGGTAGGCCAGTGTCTTACCCGTTCCCGTTGGAGACAGTAAAACAACATCACCGTCGGAGCCAAGAATGGCTTCGGCGGCGTGTTGCTGCATCTCGTTGAGGGCTGTGATGCGGAGCTTCGTCAGGATTTTCTGTATGTCCACTCCCACAGCGCTTTATTTCTTCTCGTCTTTCTTTTCTTCCTCTTTCTTAGCGGCGGGAGCCTTCTTGTAGCGCTTGTTCAGACCGTTGATGACGTCGTTGGTAATGTCGAAACGCTTAGCGGCATAGAGAATGTTGTCACCCTGCTTGGTCAGAATGAGGTCGTACTTCTTGTCCTTGTTGTATGCGTTGAGGAAGTTCATCAGCGAATCGCGAAGGGCATCGTTGTACTTGGCAGTCTCCTGAGCCAGCTCGTTCTCAAGACGTGCCTGAAGCTCCTGCAGGCTCTGCTGCTGACGCTGGATAGCTGCCTGCTGGCTCTCGGCCTGCTCACGGCTGGTGAATCCGTTGTTCTGCAGCTTCTGCTGGAAGTTGGCAGCAGCACTCTGCAACTGCTGACCTTTCTGGTTCAAGGTGTTGCGGGCATTGTTGCTCTTCTTCTGGAGCGTGAGTGTGAACTCCTTGCAGAACTCATACTGAGTCATCAGTGAGTCTACCTCCACATAAGCGATTTTCAGACTGCCATTGTTGTCAGCAGCGACGGGTTGTTCGTCCATCTTGGGACTTGCATTGTTGCATGAGGCCAGTGCTACTACGGCAACTGCGGCCAGAAACATGTTCTTTTTCATTTCTTTGTTTTATTTTCGTTATTATGTTATTTCGAGTCTTGTTATTTTGATTTCTCGCTGACGGCAAAGCGGCTCTTCCTGCGCATTTCACGATCTTGGTCCATGACGCAGTGGATACCACGTTCACGCATGGCCTTGCTGTCGTGAATATGCTGCGACGAGAACCTTCCGTCGCGTCGCGAAAGCACTTTTATCAGCAAAAATGCCATGCCGATAGCAATTATTAACGTACTGATGAGCAGTATTTTCATCTTAATTGATTAACTTTGCGTCAAAATTCGGCTGCAAAGATACGAATTAAATATTAAACATTAAATATTAAACATTAAAATAATTATTAATTATGAATAAAAGTGAGTTAAAACCTGCTGTTGTCTTCGAACAATTTGCGAAGATTAACCAGATTCCGCGTCCTTCGAAGCGCGAGGAGAAGATGATTGAGTATCTGAAGAACTTCGGTGAGAGTCATGGATTGGATACCAAAGTCGACGAGGTGGGTAATGTTATCATCCGTAAACCTGCCACCAAGGGCTTTGAAAATTGCAAGACCGTTATCCTGCAGAGCCACATGGATATGGTGTGTGACAAGTTGGTTGATGTAGACTTCAATTTCGACACAGACCCCATTAAGACCTATATCGATGGTGAGTGGCTGACTGCCGAAGGTACTACCTTGGGGGCAGATGATGGTATTGGCTGCGCTATGGAACTGGCTATACTGGACAGCAATGATATTGAGCATGGGCCCATAGAATGTGTGTTTACCCGCGATGAAGAGACTGGCTTGACGGGGGCAGAAGGCATGAAAGCCGGTTTCATGACAGGTGACTATCTGATTAATCTTGATTCTGAAGACGAAGGTGAGATTTTTGTATCTTGTGCAGGAGGACGGAATACCACGGCAAAGTTTACGTTCACAAAGGAGAGCGCTCCTGCTGGTATGTTCTTTCTCCGTGCTCAAGTAAAGGGGCTTGTCGGAGGCCATTCCGGCGATGATATCAATAAACAGCGTGCTAATGCTATCAAACTGTTGGGACGTTTCCTCTTCCAAACCATTAACCGCTATGAAGGCGTGCGTCTGGCCCAGTTTAACAGTGGTAAAATGCACAACGCCATTCCCCGTGACGGCATGTTTGTCATAGCTGTTCCCAATAATATAAAGGAGAATGTCAAAGCCGATTGGAATGTTTTTGCCGCAGATGTTGAGGAGGAGTTCTGTGTAACTGATACTCAGATGGTATGGTCTATGGAGTCCACTGATGCCGAACCCGTCATTGAAAGTGGTGTAGCTCGCAATTTTATTTTTGCTTTACAGGCTGTTGATAATGGTATTTATGCGATTTGTCAAGACCCGGCGTTGAACGGCATGGTGGAGACTTCCAGTAATATTGCCAGCATAGAGACGGTTGACGGAGCTATCAATATAGTCTCTTCGCAGCGCTCTAATGTGATGTCGAATCTTGACAACATGTGTGCTACCGTTGAGGCATGTTTCGCCTTGTCTGGTGCTGAGGTGAAGCACTCAGATGGTTACCCGGCTTGGAAAATGCGTTCACACAGCGATCTACAGCGCATCGTAAAGGAGTCATACATCAAACTGTTTGGCAAAGAGCCTGTTGTACGTGGTATACATGCCGGACTGGAGTGCGGACTGTTCTCAGAACGCTATCCCAACCTCGACATGGTGTCTTTCGGACCGACATTGCGATTTGTGCATACTCCAGAGGAACGTCTGCTTATTCCCACAGTGCAGATGGTATGGGATCATTTGCTTGACGTTCTAAAGAATATTCCCAAGAAATGAAAAATGTTTTATATATAATAGGTGTAACGCTGTTGCTGGCCGCTTGTGGTCAGCAACAGCGTGCTAAGTCTGTGGTCGAGGATTTTATGGCTGGACAGTTACACAAGGATGTGAGCTATCTGGATTTTACTGATGTCGATTCGACCCACTTCTTCACTGATTCGCTGGTACAGGCTCTGAGACAGCGCGGTCCTCAGGGCGTTCAGTATCAGGAGTGGAATGACAGGATTCTGCTGCATATCCGTGCACAGTATCTGGAAGGGAAGGACACTTGCAGTGCTACATTCTATCTGGACCGTAACGCTACTGGAGTAGTAGCCTTCAAGTTGAATTGAAAGCAACGGCAGATGATTGACAGGGTGGAGGATTAGATTCGCTCTACTTGTTTGACGCCTTTTACTGTGCGTAGCTTTTTCATCAGCGACTCCAACCGTGTGTTGTCGTCAATCATGATGGTAATATTGCCACTGAACAATCCGTCGTGGGAATCAATGTTGATAGCCCGTAGGATGAGTTTCTCATCCTTTGAGATAATGCTGGTCAGATTGTTGACGATGCCTATGTCGTCGTTACCGATAACGCGCAGTGTAATAGCATATTGCGAAGCTCCTTTTCCACTCCACTTGGCCTTGACGATGCGATAGCCGAAACGCTTGCGTAACTCAGGTGCATTGGGGCAGTCTTCCCGATGAATCTTGATGCCTCCGCTGACGGTGACAAAGCCAAATACCTTGTCGCCATAGATGGGCTGGCAACAGCGTGCCAACTGATAGTCGACCCCCTTCAGATTCTGGTCAATCACGAGAACGTCGTCCTGAATGGCATTGCCAGGCAGACGGCTCTCGTCCAGTACGAAGTTGGCAGCACTCTCCGCGACGTTATTGCCTGTGACGGGCTGGTCACCCTGTTGCAGCTCTGTGTACTTGTCTATGACGTGATTGACGTCCAGCGTCTCGTCTGCTATCTGGCGATAGAAGTCGCTGACCTCCTTGAAGCCAAGTTTGCGGATAAGCACCTGCATGATGCTGTCGTCCATCTCCAGCTTGCGGTTCTTGAACTTACGCTCCAGCATTTCCTTGGCAAAGAGCCCTTCTTTGATTTGGGTTTCCTTCAAGGCAAGTCTGATTTTCGACTTGGCACGTGATGTCTTAACGATATTCAGCCAGTCTTGCTTGGGCTTCTGGTTGTTGGAGGTCATAATCTCCACCTGATCACCGCTTTGCAGCTGCTGGCGGAAGGTTACCACCTTACCATTGATACGTGCACCCGTACATTGATTTCCTATGTTGGAGTGGATGTGATAGGCAAAGTCGAGTACAGTGGCTCCCTTGGGGAATTTGAACAAATCGCCCTTAGGCGTGAAGACAAATACCTCGTCTTCGTATAGGTCCATCTTGAACTGGTCCATAGCCTCCAGCCCGTCGCTGGTTTCCAGCATGGTACGAATATTGGTCAGCCATTCGTCCATACTTGCATCACCCTTGATGCCCTTGTATCGCCAATGGGCAGCCACGCCCCGTTCTGCCACCTCGTCCATGCGTTCTGTACGTATCTGTACCTCGACCCACTTCTGTTCAGGACCCAGCACAGTGATGTGCAACGATTCGTAGCCATTGGACTTCGGTACGCTGAGCCAGTCACGGAGTCGCTTGGGGTTAGGCTGGTACATTGAGGTGATGATGGCAAAGGTCTGCCAGCAATGCATTTTCTCTTTCTCCAGCGGTGTGTCAATGATAATGCGGATGGCAAAGAGGTCATAGACACCCTCGAACGGACATTTTTGCTTTTTCATCTTTTGCCAGATGGAGTGTATCGACTTGGTACGTCCCTTAATATGGAACTTCAGTCCGGCTTCAGTCAGCCGTTCCTCAATAGGCTTGATGAAACGTTCTATATAGGCATCGCGATTTTTCTTGGTTTCGCTCAGCTTTTCCTTGATGTGATAGTAGGCTTCAGGCTCCAGATACTTCAGCGATAGGTCCTCCAGCTCACTCTTCAACTTGTAAAGTCCCAGCTTGTGAGCAAGTGGGGCATACAAATAGGCCGCTTCTTCGCTGACCTCACGTTGTGACTGTTTTTGTGTGGTGTCACGAATCTGACGCATCAGGTTTACGCGATCGGCAATCATGATGAGGATGACACGCATGTCCTCTGCAAATGATAAAAGCAGGTTGCGGAAGTTCTCCGACTCAACAACTGGGTTTTTCTTGTAAAGCTGTTGGATGCGTTGCAATCCACGCAGTATTCGGGCGACAGATTCGCCATAGTCGGCCTGCACGTCGTCAATGGTCAGATAACCCTCCTCAACGCTTGGGCGTAGCAAGATGGCAATCACCGCATCGCGCCTGAGTCCGATTTCTTCGACAACCAAAAGAGCCGTTTGGAATCCGAGTAGGATAGGGTTCAGCCCAAACACATTACGGCTTACCTGATGTTTCTCAATGGCGTTCATCAAGTGATGTCGTATGTGTTCCTCGTCACCTTTCTGCAGCGAGTCGATTATTTGATCACGCACTTGCTGATACAGGGCGAGGGTCTCTTCTTTTTCTTCCGATGTGAATGTCAACTTCTCCATATACAGTGCAAAGGTAGTGTAAATTGAGCGAAATACCAAAGGAAATTAGTTTTTCTTAGTAATTATTTGAAGTTCCCACAAAAAACGTTTACGGAAGTTTTAAAGAATATTTTGACTTAATATTTTGCAGTTCCGAAAAATAGTGCTATCTTTGTGGTCGAAATTCCAAATTTATTTAAATAAAATACTAAAACAAATGGCAAAAATTGTAACTTTAGGTGAGATTATGCTCCGCCTGTCGCCTATGGGCAACGATCGTTTTATTCAGAGTGAGTCATTCCGCATCATTCCTGGTGGTGGTGAGGCTAACGTAGCTGTCAGCGTGGCTAACTATGGTCACGAGGCTTACTTTGTATCAAAGCTGCCCAAGCACGAGATTGGTCAGATTGCTGTCAATGCACTGCGCCGTTATGGTGTAAATACCCAGTTCATTGCCCGTGGTGGTGACCGTGTAGGTCTGTATTATGCTGAGACTGGCGCTTCTATGCGTCCGTCAAAAGTTATCTATGACCGCGCTCATTCTTCTATCGCTGAGGCTGATCCCAAGGACTTTGACTTCGACGCTATCATGGAAGGTGCTGCTTGGTTCCACTGGTCTGGCATTACTCCTGCTATTAGCGACAAGGCTGCTGAGCTGACCAAGTTGGCTTGTGAGGCTGCTAAGCGTCATGGCGTAACGGTTTCTGTAGACCTGAACTTCCGCAAGAAGTTGTGGACTTCAGAGAAGGCTATCAGCATCATGCGTCCCTTGATGAAGTATGTGGACGTTTGCATTGGCAATGAGGAAGATGCAGAGCTTTGCCTCGGATTCAAGCCCGATGCTGACGTTGAGGGTGGTCAGACCGATGCTGCTGGCTATGAGGGTATCTTCAAGCAGATGCGCGAGGAGTTTGGCTTCAAGTATGTTGTTTCTACGCTCCGCGAGAGCTTCAGCGCTACGTTCAACGGCTGGAAGGCTCTTATCTACGATGGCAAGGAGTTCTATCAGTCAAAGCGTTACGAGATTAATCCTATCATTGACCGTGTGGGTGGTGGTGACTCCTTCTCAGGTGGTCTGATTCACGGTCTGCTGACCAAGTCGACTCAGGGCGAGGCTCTAGAGTTTGCCGTAGCCGCTTCTGCCCTGAAGCACACTATCAACGGTGACTTCAACCTGGTTGGT
>CAMOWH010000056.1:0-13537 GCA_946628315.1 uncultured Prevotella sp. | reverse complement strand
GACAAGCCTCCATGATGGTCAGGTCCTGATAGGGCAGTGCCAGATTGATGACCAGCTCTGGCTTGTAGCTGTTGAAGAGCGCCTTCAGCTGCTCCACGTCGTCAGCGTCTACCTGTGCTGTCTGTATGGGCAGTTTGTAGCCCTTCTGGTGGATGGCCTCTACGATGGCGTCGCACTTCTGCTTGCGGCGGCTTGCTATCATGAACTCTGTAAACACGTCAGCGTTTTGTGCTATCTTGAACGCTGCTACCGTTGCGACGCCTCCGGCGCCAATCATTAGTACTCTTGACATCTTTTTTCTATTTTCGATTTAACTATTTACTATTTATTGGCGATTGAGTTCCTCGCCCCTGATGCCCAGGGCGGCCATCAGCGAGTAGCCCAGTATTTCCTGTCGGAAGCGTCCTCCCTCCATGGGCTGCATGGCCAGTACGGTGATGCGCTTCTCGTCGTCAGCGTGGCGCAGTCCCTCGCGAACCTTATTATATATATGCTCAGCGTTGGGCACCACGATGAGGCGACGCACCTCAGCGGCATTGCTGATGACCTGCATGGAGTCGATGAACAGGTCGTCCATCGTCACCATCTCTTCCACCTTGACGCAGCTGACCATGAACTCGCCCAGCGGCCCTGTGAAGGCCTTGCCGTCCAAGTCGGCGAAGATGCCTGGCTGGAAGTTCTGCATCTCGGCCTGCTGGTGCAGCAGCACGACCTGTATAGCGGTCGGAGGCGTGTCTTGCCCCTCATGTTGGCTCATGGGTCTCAGCCCTCCGTCCATTGCCACACACTCCAGCCAGCGGGCCATGTCGCCCTGTGGAATCCTGCGTCCCAGCATACGCTCAAAGTTGACTATGAGGTCAAACGCAACCTTGTCGACGTAGTCTGCGTCGACAAGGATTACATTTTCGCACCACTTGTCCCTGCTCATGTTTTCATTCATAGGGTACAAAGTTACAGCAAAAAGTGCGAATAACCAAATTTTTCCGGAGTTTAGTTGTACCAGATGTTGGAATTGTAGTGCATGAAGCGGTCTTCCTCGTTGTACTGGTTGTCTAACTCGTACTCTTCTTCGTTGTACATTTTCTGAGTCTTCATAGTTGTGCCTCCCAAATCTTTTTGTTAGTTAGTATTGATTGTTAGTTAAACTGGAGCTATTTCGCTTCCATGTGGCAAATATAGTAAGAATATCTGAAACGTGCAACTTTTCAGACCATTATTTTTCGTTTTTCCACCAAAATGGTTGCAAAATGAATATTAATTCTGTTTTTCTTTCCGATATAGTATTCTTCCTTCTCTGTCTATGTTCTGTTTGAAGAGGGGGTTTTTGATGTCAGAATAGATATGCGTATCAAAGAAATAAGGTATATGCGATTCGTAGAGTTTCTGGTTAAGTTTGGTAAGGCTTTGTCGTGTCAGTTTGTCTCCCTTTAGTGACAGGTCAATATCCGAAGCCTTCCAATAGTCGCCTCGTGCCCTGGAACCATAGATAATAGTCTCTTCTATTTCTGGAATAGAAGATAGTATATTCAGCAATTCTTGATATGATCTGTCGCTAAGTCCGTACATTTCCTTTCTAATTCTGGTTAGCAATCATTTATTACTTTTCTCAGTTCCTTCCATTGTTTATGCTTTTCTATGCTGCAAATTTACGTACTTTTTGTGAAACGCCCAAATTTTGGGCGGAAAAAGTGCTGATGTCCCTCTGGGGCGCAAAACGAAAATCGAGGCAGTCCTTTTGGGGCAGCCTCGATGGTTATCGCTTGTTAGAGTGTATCCTTACTTCTGAATGCGCTTGACACCATTCTGAATCACTACACCCTTGAAGCTCTTGTCAACCTTCTGACCAGCGAGGTTGTAGATGGGAGCGTCAGTGCTCTGCTCGGCAACAGCTTTAACGGCCTCAATGCCAGTAACCATGTCCTCCTTGGTCTTGCCAGGAGCGAAGGTATAGCCCTGGAAACCAATCTGTGTGGTTCCTTGGAAAAGATAATATGTTTTATTAGCGGCTGTGTCGAAAACAACATTGCCCCAGAATGGTTGGTTGCCAGCTCCAATAACATAAGAATTAGCTTGGTTGCCATCTGTGTGGATTTTTGCAATTTCATCATTAGTCAGCCATTTCTTCTTGCCATCAGCATCGTTTTGCCCATTGATATAACCTTCTACCAAGAAATCAGAAACTTGTTTTGTTTCTGCATCAACCAAATAGGTAGGATGGCTACCCTTGTTAGCCCATATGCCCACTTTCAAAGCACCAGCAGCCTTTGTTGTAATCTTGTAGTAGAGACCTGTAACGGGAAGACCTCCAACTGCAGGGTTAAAGGCGGTCACTTTTACGCGATACTTTCCCGTAGGTTTGTTGTCAGTATAAACTTCTTCGGCAACCGTTGACACGGCAGGTACGCCTGTGCCTGCAACGTAATAGAAATTAATATCGCCTTGGTTCTTTACTTCCCACTTGATGGCTTTTGTGGAGTTAATGGAAACTAGCTGATAGGTGTGCTCTTCAGCACTAATCAGACTTCCAATAGTAATATCCTGACCGCCTTCAGGAAGATCAGCGGGGTCTGCAGAACCAACAGCTTCTACTGTAACATTTGTTGTTCCAAAACTGACAACAGAACTACCATTTGATACATTTGTGGCAACTCCACCTTCGCCAATTACAGCAGCATACTGAGAAGCAATATTGCCGTCAGCATCAACAACCGTATAAGACTCTTGCTCCTGGGCGTTAACACTCATGGCAACGAGGGCCATGCTAATAAGAGTAAAAATTTTCTTCATAACGTTATAAATTTGAATTAGTAATAGAGTTTCTGTGTGCAAATTTAGGAGTTTTCTTCGAATTCTCCAAATTTTTTGCCACTTAGTTGTAAAATAGACGCTTATTCTGACGTTTTGTCGTCATTTGCACGACGAATCCACACTTTGTGCGAGTGGGAGCCTCGTGTGGTGATGCCTGACGTGGGGTCGCTGGTCATGTGGCGCAGGTCCTTCGAGGCTGTCGTCCGGCTCTGGCTGGTGGCAATGGCGTAGTCGCTGAGGGTCATGTAGCCTTGGCGGTCTATGACGGCGAGGGCTTTACGGATGCGCTCTTCGAGGCTGTCGTTGGGCTTGCGAGGCACTACGACGTCTGTCTCGGCACGCTCGAAGGTGGCTTCCTGGTTCATCAGCTCCAGCAGTTTTGGGTCGGGCTTGAAGTTGATGCCTTTGATGCAGACGTGTCTGTACTTGGTTCGCGGCTCGTCGTCGGCGTCGCCTTTCTTCTGCTTCTTGGCTTCAGTGGCCTCGCTGGGTGTCGCCGTGTCGAAGCCCAGTGTCAGCGAGAATACGCCCAGCCCGTCAATCTTGATGTTGTGCCCCAGCGGCATCCAGCTTTTCATGGTTGTCACCAGTGCGTCCATCACGCCACGGATGGCCCCCTCGCTGAAGCTTCCGCTGTACTCGCGCATGTGGCGTATGACGGTGTTGAAGTCGTGCAGCGAGTAGGTCTGCATACGTGGATAGACCTTCTTCTGTCCGTTGCCCATCTCCTCGCTCATCTCTTGTAATACATAGTTTGGCATAGTCTTCGATGTTTTTTTCTTTGTTCTCTGTATAATTGTTTTTTTCTCACTGGGAAAGTTCTGTACCCAACTTGGAAACATGTGTACCCAACTTAGGAACATGTGTACCCAACTTGGGAACTTGTGTACCCAACTTGGGAACATAACTTTTCCAGTTGCAAAGATACATTTTTCTTTCGAGACGGCAAAATGTTTCGCGTATTATTTTCTGATATATAATGTGACAAACCTGATGTTGGTTCGTCTATACAGATAAAAGAAACTAAAAACAAACTCGAAATGAAAAGACAGTTTACGATTTTGATGGCAGTGCTGCTGGCGTGCACGACGGCGATTGCTTTGACTACGTGGCCTGGATTGCAGGCAAGTAACACTGTGCACTTGAATGTAACTATTGATCCTGAGGGCGCAGGTAGTGTGGAACGTCCTACCCGAGACATTATCAATGGAGGAAATGCTACGTTCACAGCAGTTGCAAATGCTGGCTATTCTTTTAATGGTTGGTATGTCAATGGGGCTTTGGTTTCAAGTGAAAATCCTTACCAATTCAAGGCTGTTACTACTGACCTCGAAATCGTTGCAAAGTTTAATTCCTTGGCTGCCAGTGTCTTGACTTGCACTACAAAGGCAGGATGCGAGAATATGGGAATAGTGTCAGTTAGCCCAACAGGAACTGTAGACGGAAATAGCCACAAGATAAATTCAGGAACGCAAGTGACTGTGACTGCCACCCCCAATACGGGCCATCAGTTCGTGCGTTGGGAGGATGGCAGTGGCTCAGTGCTCTCTACAAGTGCTGCTTATTCGTTTACTATAAACGAAGATTGTGCCGTTTACGCCGTCTTCCAGCAACTGGAGAACTACAAGGCCGACCTCATTGCCTTCCCTGGCTGCGAGGGCTGGGGGCGCTTCACCACAGGTGGCCGCGCCATTGACGGGCGAGGCTCGAAGGTCTACTATGTGACACGTCTGGACGACTCTGACGCTGAGGGAACCTTCCGTTGGGCTGTGACTACGGGCGACGACACCCCACGGACAGTGCTGTTCAAGGTGAGCGGAACCATCTATCTGAAGTCGCGCTTGTCCGCCAAGCGTAATATCACTATTGCCGGTCAGACGGCTCCTGGCGGAGGCATCTGCCTGGCAGGCTACCAGATGAAGTTAACCTCTAACAGCATTGTGCGTCATATTCGTTTCCGTGCCGGCGATATTCCCAGCAACAGTGCTGCCAACAATGGCAATAGTATGTCCATGCTGGATGTGGAGAACGTTGAGAACATCGTGCTCGACCATTGCACCTTCTCATGGTCAATGGAGGAGAATATTACCATGTACGACTGCAACTATACAACCGTTCAGTGGTGTATTTTCTCGGAATCGCTCTATAACTCGGGCAACTCAAAGGGCGCTCGTGCCTATGGTGCCCAGTGGGGAGGTGAACACGGCACCATGCATCACTGCCTGTTTGCCAACAATGTTACCCGTTCGCCGCGTTTCAACGGTGTCCGTTCCAGTGTGAATGACCGCCGTGTAGACAGCGAGTTCATTAACAACGTTATCTTCAACTGGGGTAACCACAACTCCGTCTATGGTGGTGAGTGCTCGGCTGGCGGAGCGACGGACTACAATCGTACCTACATGATAAACAACTATTATAAGCCAGGTCCTGCCACTAAGGCTGGCACCAGCAATGGCCGTCACTTCGTGCGTCCTACGGGTGGCTCCGTCAATGAAGTCGGCGAGTGGTATCTCACTGGTAATAAGTTCGAGACTGGCAGCAAGTGGGCAGGCACTGCCGACTTCTGGAAGGATGATGTCTTGGAGAAGGTCAATGCCGATAACTATTGGGGATTCTTAACCGAGAAAGGTCGTGGCATACACTTCTGGTCACTCAATCCAACTCAGGAGTTGTATGACAAGAAACTGTTGAAGCAACTGCCAGCAGGCTATGAACTCACGATGGCTTACGAGAGTGCCGACGAGGCTTACGCAAAGGTTGTCAAGCAGGCTGGAGCCTCGCTGCCCCGTTACGACGAGGTTGATGCCCGCATCTTGCAGGAAGCTGCCGGTTTGGTAGATCCGAAGTTTAAGGGCGACTATGGTCAATTGGGCATCATTGATACACCTTACGATATTACACTAAGTGACCACGACCGTTTTGCAGCCTTGAGAGAAGAGGACAACAAGGAGATTGACGTCACCTGCTATCCCCGTCTGCAGGGCGACAGCTACGACGCTCAGGTGGTGGATACGGACGGCGACGGACTGCCTGACGCCTACGAGACTGAGGTGGGCTTGAATCCTAACGACGCCAGCGACGGACAGAAGCTGACAGCGAATGGATACTCGAATCTGGAAATTTTCCTCAATGGTGTGGCCGACGGACAGATTGACGCCAAGGCGTACACTCGGCACCAGCCTGAGACTGCTGCCTTCACTGCCTTCAACGCTGTGGTTGGCGAGGGTGAGACCTATACCACCATTCAGGCCGCTATCGACGCTGCTCCGGCTGATGGTACACCTTATTATATATTTATCAAGAAAGGAACTTACGAAGGTCATGTGCAAATCAATCGCGCCAACACCCATCTCGTAGGACAGAACAAGCAGAACACCATCATTACGTGGAACAAACTACACACGGAGGGCGGTGGCAGTGTGGACACCAATGCCAGCGTCAACGTGACTGCCAGCGACGTGTCGTTGGACAATCTGACCATCCGCAATACTCGCATTGACGAAGGTCAGGCTCTGGCACTCTATACGAAGGCAGACCGCATAATCCTGACTAACTGCAACTTAGAGGGTTGGCAGGATACCTATCGCACTGGTAACGACGGACAGCGCCACCTGGTGCGCAACTGTAAGATAACGGGTACCACGGACTTCGTCTATAATCGTGGCGAGGTATTCTTCGACTGCGATACGCTGCATGTGTTGAGAAATACCAATGTCATTGTGGCTCCTGACCACATCAATGCCAAGTATGGCTATGTGTTCTCTGACTGTGTGATTACTGCAGAACAGAGTGGCAGCACCACAGCCTTGGGACGCCCGTGGGGCAATACGCCTAAGGTGTCGTACCTCAATACTCGCCTGACCAATGGGGTCAGCATCACTGCTGAGGGCTGGAACAACATGGGAGGACTGCCCACACAGATGGCTGAGTACAACACAACGGATGCCAACGGCAATGCTGTGGACCTGAGTCAGCGCAAGACTTCGTTCACTGCTGAAGGCAATACCAGAAGCAGCAAGGCTGTTTTGGGCAAGGTCGAGGCTGACAGCTACAAGCTCGACTACGTGCTGCGTGGCTCTGACAATTGGGATGCCGACTGGCGAGGATTCATTCTGCCGGCTCCTGAAATCTCAGTCAACGGGAACAATGTGTCGTGGAGTGATCCTACTGGTTTCGCTCAGTGCTATCTGGTCATTGCCGATGGTGTGGCAACTGTCACCACCAGCACCAGTACCACAGGCAGCAATGTGACAGTTCAGTGTGTCAGTGCTTATGGCGTAACGGGCGAACTGGCTTCGTCAGCCAATCCTACAGGCATCAGCCAGACCAAGGCTGGCATTGGTGTCGTCGCTCGTCAGTACTTCACAGCCGACGGACGTCAGGTGCAGCGCTTGCAGCACGGGCTGAACATCATCCGCGAGACGCTGTCGGATGGTACCACGCGCACTGTGAAAGTGGTGGCGAAGTGAGAGGTAAGAGGTGAGAAGTGAGAGGGGGAGATGTAAATTAGGCGAGATGATGAAAAGACTGATGATAATTGTGGTGGTAGCCTTCGTGACTGCCACCAGTGTCGCCCAACAGAAGAGGACGCTGGCCTTTCCCTCGGCAGAGGGCTTTGGCAAGTATGCCTCTGGCGGACGTGGGGGCAAGGTGGTAGAGGTGACTAACCTGAACGACGCAGGCGAGGGCTCGCTGCGCTGGGCACTGACGGAGGCTGGCAAGGAGAATGCCACTATCGTCTTTCGCGTCAGTGGCATCATTGATATAGGTCCCAACCCTCAGCGCAAGAACGAACGCTCCATCCGCGCCAAACTGAAGAATGTTACCATTGCTGGTCAGACAGCTCCAGGCGAGGGCATCCTGTTGCGTGGTGGCAAGCTGAACTTAGGGGGTTCGGAGAATGTTATTATCCGTAATATCCGTTCGCGCCTGGGCACCAAGGGCGACCCCGCCAAGTCGAAGAAGGAGAACTTCATTGAGGGTGGAGCCATTGGCATTGAGAACGCACAGAACATCATCATCGACCACTGCTGCTTCGGATGGAGTGGCGAGGAGAATACCACCATCTACGACAACCACTTCACCACCGTCCAGTGGTGCATCATACACGAAGGCTTATATAATGCAGGCCACCACAAGGGCGTCCGTGGCTATGGCTGTCAGTGGGGCGGTTCTCCTGCAACATTCCACCACAACCTGCTGGTCAGCAACGACAGCCGCTCGGCTCGTATCAACGGAGCTACCAATCCCAAGGTCGACAAGAACGTATTCCTGGAATATCAGAATAACGTCAACTTCAACTGGGGACGTCGCAACTCGTGCTATGGCGGCGAGAACGAGGCCGGTGAGGGCAGTTCGCACTGGTGCAACTTTGTGGGCAACTACTATAAGCCTGGCCCTGCCCATCCTGAAGACAATGTGCTGATAGAGTTGTCGCAGGCTCGCAAGGGCAAGACGTTGACAGGCCCCTCGCTGTGGTACTTCCACAACAACGTGATGGAGGGCCAGAAGACGAAGGACAGCTGGCAGCTCATCAGCAACAAGACGGGCTTCAGCGTGGAGCAGATGAAAGCCGATAAGTCTTTGTCCAAGCCAGAGTATGTTGAGTACCTGACTCCAGCGGAGTCTGCCAAGAAAGCCTACAAACACGTGCTGGCCAAGGCTGGCACCGTCCGTCGCGACGTCGTGGAGCGTCGCCTGGTAGAAGATGTGAAGAGTGGGCACCCCAAGTACAAGGGACAGAGTGCCAACAAGCAGGGCATCATTGACTCGCCTGCTGATGCTGAAGGCTGGCCTGCCTATGCTGACGCCACTCCTGTGGCAGACAACGACCACGACGGAATGGCTGACGAATGGGAACGGAAGAACGGGCTGAATCCTGCTGACCCAGAGGATGGTAGAAAGGTGTTCTCGAAAGAGGGATATACAGCCCTGGAGGTCTATCTGAACAGCCTCATGGGCGAGTAGATTCGTATTGGCTGATAGCAGCAGGCTATTGGGCTACAAGGTTATCTCGCCACTGCCGTAGCAACGGTGGTGGCGATTGTCGTAAACGACGCAGAACTGGCCAGGAGCCACTCCGTGGATGGGCTTCTCAGAGCGAATCATAAAGATGCCGTCGCCTTGAGGTTCCATTGTGGCGTGGAAGTAGTCGGAGGTGTGGCGAATCTTGAAAGTCACCTCAAGTGAAGTGAGAGGTGAGAGATGAGAGGTTAGGTCAAGCGTCAGCCAGTGGAAGTCGCGCACCAGGAACTCCTGCTTGTAAGCAGTTGCAGGGTCATAGCCGTGCGAGACGTATAATATATTAAGGTGTACGTCCTTCTTCACTACGAACCAAGGCCCTCCGCCAAAGCCCAGTCCCTTGCGCTGGCCAATGGTGTGGAACCAGAGTCCCTTGTGCTCGCCAATCTTCTTGCCCGTCTCCAGTTCTATCACGTCACCAGGCTGCTCGCCTAAGTAGCGACGGATGTAGTCGTTGTAGTTGATTTTGCCCAGAAAGCAGATGCCCTGCGAGTCCTTGCGACGGGCTGGTGCCAAGTGTTCGCGTTCGGCTATCTCGCGAACCTCTTCCTTCATCATGTGTCCAATGGGGAAGAGGGCTTTCTTCAGCTGCCAGTCGTAAATCTGAGCCAAGAAGTCCGTCTGGTCCTTCACAGGGTCTGGACTGGTGCAGAGCCATTTCAATGTTGGCTGTTGGCTGTTGGCTGTTGGCTGTTGGCTAATAGCTAAAGGCCAATCGCTAAAAGCCACTTCCTCCGTCTGGGCATAGTGCCCTGTAGCAATGAGGTCGTAGTCGTGGCCTCGTTTCTCGTCGAAGGCGCCGAACTTGATGAGGCGATTGCACATAACGTCAGGGTTGGGAGTCAGACCTGCGCGCACCTTCTCCATCGTGTAGCGCGTCACCTGGTCCCAGTATTCCTTGTGGCAGTCAATGACCTCCAGTTTGCAGCCATATTTGTGGCTGACGGCAGTAGCCATCTCCAGATCCTCCTCGCTGGAGCAGTCCCACTCTTCTTCCTCCTCAGGACCGATCTTGATATAGAAACAGTCTGGCTTCAGCCCTTGGCGCACCAGCTCGTAGAGCACCACACTGGAGTCAACACCACCAGACAGCAGCAACGCGATTTTCTTGTCTTTCAGATTCATGGTGCAAAGGTAGTGAAATAATCTTAAAAAGACAAACATTTCCATTGTTATTTCAAGAAGACCACGTATCTTTGCGATATCAAAATGATATCAATTTAAACTGAAGATTATGGAAACAAAAGAGTTTAAGTTCAAAGGAACTGTGTTGAATGGCTTCTTGATGCTGTTCTTGACATTGGCATTGTGTGTTGCTTCTATCGTGGGTATCGTCTATGGCATCATCCAACTCGACGAGACTGATGGGGCCTGTGGCGGTTGGCTGTTAAGTGGCAGCGTGCTGCTGTTGGTAATTGACATCATCTGTATGTGTAGTTTCCTACAACTGGAGCCCAACGAGGCCCGCGTCATTACTTGGTTTGGCAAGTATAGTGGCACCTTTGCAGAGACGGGCTTCTATTGGATTAATCCGTTCTATGGCACCAAGAAGGTTTCTCTGCGTGCCCGTAACCTGGATGCAGAGCCCATTAAAGTGAACGACAAGACAGGTAACCCTGTGATGATAGGTCTGGTGCTGGTGTGGAAGCTGAAGGATACCTATAAGGCCCTGTTCGAGGTAGACACACAGACGATGGCTGCAGCTCCCAACACCGTGGGTGCCGATGCCAAGGGACTCATGAATGCACTGGAGAAGTTTGTCCGTGTACAGAGCGACGCTGCACTGCGCCAAGTGGCTGGCCAGTATGCCTATGACGACGAGGACGGCAAGAGTGGCGAACCCACGCTCCGCTCGAGTGCGGACGAAATCAACGAACAGCTGGAGCAGAAGCTGGACGAACGGTTGGCTCTGGCTGGTATTGAGGTCGTCGAGGCTCGCATCAACTACCTGGCATACGCTCCAGAGATTGCTGCAGTGATGCTGCGTCGCCAGCAGGCCGATGCCATCATCCAGGCCCGTGAGAAAATTGTAGAGGGTGCCGTGTCGATGGTGAAGATGGCTTTGGACAGACTCTCTGAAGATAATGTCGTGGAACTGGACGACGACAAGAAGGCTGCTATGGTCTCCAACCTGCTCGTCGTGCTCTGCGGAGATGACAATGCTCAGCCCGTGGTGAACACCGGTACGCTGAACCATTAAAAAGAAAAAAGGTCAAAGGGTAAAGAATGGCCGAAAAGACCACCAAGAGTTTTATTCTGCGCGTTGATGCTGACACCATGAATGCGATAGAGGCTTGGGCTGCGGACGAGTTCCGCAGCACCAACGGCCAGTTGCAGTGGATTATCACCGAGGCGCTGCGCAAGGCCAAGCGTCTGCCAAAGAAGAAAAAAATATCGAACTCTGAAAACACAGAAGAATCATGAACAGAAAGAAAGGCGTCATCATGGATAGCATCAAGCGATTACTCATACCCGCCTTGGCTGCATTCGCCCTACAAGCCTCAGCCCAGAACATTCACGGAACGTGGAGTGGAAAACTGGATGCGGGCATGATGAAGCTGGCATTGGTGTTGCATGTCGATAACGACAGCACTTGCCGGTTGGACAGCCCAGACCAGGGAGCCAAGGATATTGCAGGGCGGGTTGCCTATATCTCGGCAGACTCGATACTCGTCAAGATGCCTAAGTTAGTGGCTCTGTATGGTGCCCGACTGGTGGATGGTGAGTTGCGTGGCACGTTTGTTCAGGGGTTGACTGCGCTGCCACTGACTCTCAAGCAGGGCACCTTGGTGCGCCATCGACCACAAACTCCACAGCCACCATACCCGTATCAAACAGAAGAGGTGACCTTTGTGAATGAGCAAGCTGGGGCAACCTTGGCAGGAACTTTGACGCAACCCAAGGGAACAACGACTGTGCTGTTGATGGTGACAGGCAGCGGACAGCAGAACCGTGACGAGGAACTGTTTGCCCATAAGCCCTTTGCCGTCATTGCCGACCGTCTGGCTCGTCAAGGTATTGCAACCCTACGTTACGACGATCGGGGAACAGGTCTTTCAAAAGGAGGCGAGGTAAAGAATGCCACCACGAAAGACTTTGCCGATGATGCCTTGGCTGGCATAGAGTGGCTGCGAAAAAGCGGACGCTTTGAGAAGGTGGGTATACTTGGACATAGCGAGGGCGGGGTGATAGCCTTTATGTTGGGGGCCCAGAGAAAAGCAGATTTCATCATTAGCCTGGCTGGTCCTGCCGTCAAGGGCGATAGTCTTTTGCTGGAGCAGAACAAGGCCCTGTTGGGAGATGCAGCCAAAAACCTGACATTGGAGGCTGTTCGCAGTAATGTCGCTGCTTTGCACAAACCTTGGTACGACTACTTCATAGGCTACAACCCACAGCCCGATATAGCAAGGATTTCTTGTCCTATTATGGCCCTGAATGGTGGCAAAGACAGGCAAGTCGTAGCTTCGCAGAACCTGAGCGCCTTGCGGCGGTGGTTACCAAAGAATGTTTCTAACGTCCTCAAAGTGTATCCCGACTTAAATCATCTTTTCCAGCATTGCCAAACGGGGCTGCCAGCAGAGTATGGCGAGATAGAGGAAACCATCTCTGAAGAGTTGTTGCAAGATATCGTGAAATGGATGAACAACTTAAAACTATAATATTACGGTAGAACTGAAAAATGACAGCAGACAAGACATAGTACTTTAATAGGCTTCGCGATATTTGTTCTCGTCCTTGTCTTCGAGCATGGAGAGATACGACTGGTAGCGGCTTTGGGCGATGTAGTGGTCTTCCACAGCCTTGAGAACGGCACAGCCGGGCTCATGGGTGTGGGTACAGTCGGAGAATCGGCACTGCTTGGAGAACTCGAAGATTTCCTTGAAATAGCTTGTCAGCTCCTCGCGCTCTATGTCAAAGGTGCCAAAGCCCTTGATGCCTGGGGTGTCGATGAGCCAGCCTTTCTCCAAAGAAATCATCTCAGAGAACGTGGTGGTGTGCATACCTGTCTGGTGGGCATCGCTGATGTCGGCTACGCGCTGGTTGGCTGTGGGCACAAGCCTGTTGATGAGTGTCGACTTGCCCACACCCGAGTTGCCGCTGAGCAAGGTAATCTTACCCTCCAACAGTGGGCGCAACTCTTCTACACCGTCGCCTCGCTCAGCCGAGATTGCCCTGCACTCGTAGCCGATGGTCTCGTAGAGCTGAATCATCATCTGCTGATAGTGCAGCTCGTCGTCTGTGAGCAGGTCCGTCTTGTTGAAGATGAGGATGACGGGTACGCGATAAGCCTCTGCCGAAGCCAGGAAACGGTCGATAAAGGTTGTTGACGTCTCAGGCTTGCTGACTGTGACGACCAGCAGTGCCTGGTCGACGTTGGCAGCAAGGATGTGGCTCTGCTTGGAGAGGTTGATGCTCTTGCGGATGATGTAGTTGCGGCGATCCTCAATCTCGGTAATCCATCCGTAGCATTCGCCGCTGCTATTGTCCTTGTTTTCGAGGATGGTGACCCTGTCGCCCACAGCCACAGGGTTGGTGCTCCGTATGCCACGCAGGCGGAAGTTACCCTTTATCTTACAATCGACAGTTGGCCCATCATCCGTTAGGACGGTGTACCAACTGCCGGTATTCTTAATGACGAGTCCTTTCATTTAGACTGTCATGATTTCCTTGTTCTTGGCCTCCATCAGGTTGTCAAGTTTCTTGATGT
>CAMOWH010000055.1:0-13838 GCA_946628315.1 uncultured Prevotella sp. | reverse complement strand
CGGAAAACAAGAACAACATGCAGGCTATGCTGGATGCCATGACCGACAAGTTCGGTGTCCAGCTCAATGCCACACAGATTAAGCATTTCCGCGAGGATGCCATGGTCGGTGCCAGCATGTCACAGCTCGCCAGCTACCTTACTCTGGAGCCAGAGAAGATGGCTGAAGAAGTCCAGAAGCTCGGCCTCCCACTCGATAGTATCGAGAACAAGGACGGCTCAAAAGGTAAGAGCGAATTCCAGGAGTGGGTCACAGCGGCCCGCGATGCTAACCCTGACATCAAGCTCGCTATCAAATGCGACTCGAAGACTCCTTATGGAACTATCAAGAAATTGATGTCAGAACTTCAGGATATGAGCGAGAACCGCTTCCAGCTCATTACGAATCTCGATGTTAAACGTTTAAACGAATAGTACACTATGGCAAAAAAGAATCTATCCAAGCAGAAAAAGATGGATACCCGCGTGAACTTCACGCCGATGGTAGACATGATGATGCTTCTGATCACCTTCTTCATGCTCTGTACTACGCTGGCTAAGCCGCAGGCTATGCAGCTGACCATGCCGTCGAACGATGACACGAAGAATCTGAATGAAGAAGACAAGCAGGTAACAAAGGCTTCTCACACCATTACTCTCTATCTGGGATCTGATAACAAGGTATGGTACATAGCTGGTCTGCCCAACTATGATGACCCCTCTTGTGTAAAAGAGACCACCTATGGTAAGGACGGTATCGAGAAGGTGCTCAACGAGCACACGACAGAGGAGGGTGTCAACCCCGTGGCCAAGATCAAGCTGGCCAAGAAGGAGCTGGATGCCCAGAAGAATGCCTACAATTCCAAGATGACCGACGAGCAGTATCAGGAAGCACTTAAGAAGCTGAAGAAGGGTGAACTCCCCTCCGGCGAGAAGGTGCCCACGATGACCGTCATCATCCGTCCCCTGGACACTGCTACATACGAGAACATGGTGGCAGCTCTTGATGAGATGCTGATCAGCAATATTGATAAGTACGTCATTGACAATGTCGACAAGATGAGTAACGAGGACAAGGAACTCATCGCAAAGGCAGGTGTCAAGTGATTAACCCCTAAAAATGTAGAAAGACTATGGCAAAAATAGATCTTATAGACAACAGCTGGGTCGACCTCGTATTCGAAGGCAAGAACCAGGCTTATGGAGCTTATCAATTGCGCAAGGACACAGGTAAACGTAACCTGAAGGCCATGATTACCATGTTCCTCATCTTTGCCGCTATCGCAGCCATTGTAATCGCAAAGGTCTCTATTGAAAACTACATCGCATCGCAGAACGCAGCGATTGAGGCAGACGTAGAGCTCCAGAGCTTGGCTGAGAAGAAAGAGGCAAAAGCAGAGAGGAAAGAAGAACCCGAGGTTGAGAAGATCGAGATTGAGCGTGTCAAGAGCTCTGTAGCCTTCACCGTGCCTGAAATTAAGAAGGACGAAGAAGTGAAGGAAGAGCAGGAGATCAAGTCTCAGGACGAACTTCAGGAGACCAACACTGCTATCGGTGCCTTCAATGTGGAAGGTAATGACGAGACCGCAGGTGAGGTGCTCAAAGCAAAGGAAGTTATTGCTGAGCCCGAGCCCCCGAAGGTGGAAGAGACCAAGGTATTCGACGTTGTAGAGGAAATGCCACAATTCCCTGGCGGTCCTTCAGCACTGTTCGAGTATCTCTCCAAGAACATCAAGTATCCGGTTGTAGCTGAGGAGAACGGCGTACAGGGTCGTGTTATCGTGACCTTCGTCGTCGAGCGCGATGGCTCAATTACCGATGTGAAGGTCGTCAAGTCTGTTGACCCCTCTCTCGACAAGGAAGCTACCCGCGTGGTTAAGTCCATGCCTCACTGGATTCCTGGTAAGCAGAACGGTTCTGCAGTACGTGTGAAATACACCGTTCCTGTAACCTTTAAGCTTCAGTAAATGATTTGAAATGAACGCATTCAACAAAATAGTTGGATTAACATTAATTTTAGGCTTGTTCCCCTCCTGTGGGAACAAGCCTAATCCTGAAAAGGAAGAAGCTTACCAGAAAGCCGCCTCCATATTCACGGCTGACGAAAGTTTCTATCCCATCTTAGACGAGGAGCTGTATTATTTTACAACACAGACCCTCGACTCCATCACACCTCTCTACATCAACGAGCAGGATGCTGTCAAGAAACTCATGACAGAAGAGACTTGGCTGGCCTTCACTACCCGTGATTTCACGGAAAAAGAGCGTCAGAACCTCAAAGATCGCCGCTTCCTGCCCAGAGCTATCCCTATAGCCTACGACGGACTCGCTATAATCGTCAACAATGCCAACCCCGACACGTGTATTACCGTCAAAGACTTTGCACGTGTACTTAAAGGTGAAGTGGAACAATGGAGCGATCTCTATCCACAAAACAAGCTTGGAATCATTGATGTCGTCTTCGACAATCCTTTGTCAAGCACTGTCCGCTGGTGCGTCGACTCCATCCTCGACGGTCAACAGTTCAGTGCAAAGAACATCGGTGCCGTAAAAACGAGTGCTGCCGTTATAGACTACGTAGAGAAACATGAGAATGCCTTAGGCATTATTGGGAGCAACTGGCTCAATGACAAGCGCGACACCACCAATGTCACCTTCAAGAAGAATATAACCGTGATGGGCGTATCCAAGATGGACAGTGCAAAGCACTATAACAGTTGGAAGCCCTATCAGTACTATCTATACAACGGCAATTATCCTTTATGCCGCACCATCTATGCACTGTTGAACGACACTCGTCCCAGTGGCATACCAACAGCCTTCACGCACTTCATCCAGCTACCGAAAGGCCAGATGATTATCCTGCGGTCAGGACTACTACCCCGCTCGGCAAATATGAATGTCAGGAACGTCATCGTTAAAAAAGAGTGAAAAAGAGTATGTTCAATTAAACGAAAAATGATTTGATACATCATAACATCGAGAGACAATTAACAAGAAGTATAACTTAAATAATAAAGGAATTATGAAAACGATCAAATATTTAGTAATGGGTATGCTGCTGGCAGGTTTCAGCACTACCGCAAATGCACAGGAAGAAGAGCTCAATGCTGCTCTTCAGGGTATTAAATCCAAGGCTCCCAACATAGCCGAGTTAGCAAAGACAGCGTACAAGAAGAACAAGAAGAACGCAGAGGCCCTTATGAAGGTTGCCCGCGCCTTCTATGAGCAGAAAGACACTGCAGGTGCCATCCAGTTCGCCAACTACGCCAACGAGGCAGGAAAGCCCAAGTACCAGTATGCTCCAGCCTATCTTCTCTTAGGCGATATTGAGGCCTCTTACGGTACCGATGGTGGTAAGGCTGCCGGTTATTACAATCAGGCCATCAACTTCGACCCGAAGAATCCTGAGGGTTACAAGAAGTGGGCCATGGTATATCGCAAGATCAGCCCCTCACAGGCAGCCAAGAAACTGCAGGATATGAAAGCCATGTGTCCTAATGAGGATATTGATGCCTTCACCGCTCATATCTATATGCTCGCAGGTGACGAGAAAAAGGCTTATGAGAACTATGCAAAGGCCGACGTCAGCAAACTCGACAAGTCTTATCTGAACGAGTATGTACGTGCAAGCTACTTCACAGGTCATTTCGAGGATGCCCTCAAAGCCGCTGAGGCAGGTCTGAAACTCGAGCCGCGTAACCCGACATTCAACCGTCTGGCAATGTTCTCTAACTACGAGTTGAAGAAATATGATGATGCTAAGGCATACATCCACAAGTATTTCAACGAGACCGACAGTGCCAAGTTCTCTGAGTACGACCACTTCTATACCGCACTTATCTATCAGGCCCTTGAGGATAAGGAAAATATGTACGCCCAGTATGACAAGGCTCTTGAGCTGGTAAACGACTCTTCTATGATCAAGCGTCATGCCATCTTGAAGAGTGTTTCCGACAGCTATCTCAAAGATCAGCAGTTCGAAAACGCCATCAAGTACTACAACGACTATCTCGCCTGCAAGCCCGACCTGAACTCAGACGACCATGAGGGTCTGGCCAAGATCTACTCGAAGTATGCTGATGCCAACGAGGCTCGTAAGCCGGAGCTGATAGCCAAGGCTATTGAGGCTTACAAGACAATGGGAGAGAAATTCCCAGTACAGCAGATCTATGCCGCCTATCAGTGCGCTACGATGAACAACAAGCTCGACAAGACCGGTGAGAAGGGACTTGCAAAGCCTGAGTACCAGAAGGTTGTTGAGCTGCTTGAGAACAAGGCTGACCGTGACGACAGCGAAAATACGATGCTGAAGTATAGCTACCACTATCTCATGTCGAATGCCTTCCTCTATGGCAAGAACAAGGCTCTGGCCAAGGAGTATGCCAACAAGATCCTGGCTATCGACCCCGATTACGCTCCTGCACAGCAAATCAAGGAACTGAAGTAAGCAACCTTCTTATACATAAATATAGAGGCTATGTCATACAGCTTTGACATAGCCTCTTTTCTTATTATTATAAGATGAAAAAAATCAGGGATACCTCATAGGAAGTATCCCTGAATGTTTTTGATTGACTGCCGAAATAATTAGGGCAGGCTGATAGCCTCAGAGGGACATACACTTGCACAAGTACCACACTCTGTGCAGAGATCGGGATTGATAGAATACTTCTCACCCTCAGAAATAGCCTCAACGGGGCACTCACCCTGACATGTACCGCAAGCGATGCAGTCGTCACCAATTACATATGCCATAATCTTCTTGTTTTATTAAATTAATAATGTTAATACTCACGATTGATGATGCAAAGGTACAATATATATTTGAATCTACCAACATTTGGGTAGGGATTTTTCTTAATTTATACAGTGTCGAAATAACTGGAGATATAATAAACACCTGAATTTTTCGTTATAAAGAAGAAGGTAATAAAAGAAATGTCAAAGCATAATATCATAGTTACAATAGTACTGATGTGTGCAGCGCTGACTGCTGCCGCACAGACTCGCAAGATTCAGCACAAACCATACATCGACCTACGCCCGATGCACTTCGGCATCCTGGTGGGCATGAACATGCAGGATATAGAGTTCGAGAATGTCGGCCCCCAGACCATTACCCTTGAAGACGGTACGACACACGAGGAGACGATCGTGTGTGATGACGACCGTTGGAATGCAGGTTTCAGCGTGGGAGTGCTGGCCGACTTACGTCTATCGAAACACCTTAACCTGCGGTTTTCACCTACGATGCATTTCGGAGCCAAGCACCTGATGTTCCGAAGTCTGACAGAGACCGACCAGGAGGGGCGCCCAATGGAAGCCCGTCAGGATATGAAGAATACCTATATCGCACTTCCATTCGATATAAAATTCAGTGCAGAGAGATGGAACAACTATCGCCCATACATCACTGCAGGCGTCAGTCCGATGCTGAACCTGACAAGTAAGAATCAAGAGTACATCCAACTGAAACGATCAGACCTCTTCGTGGAAGTGGGACTCGGCTGCGACCTCTATCTGCCGTTTTTCAAGTTGATTCCAGAGCTAAAGTTCTGCTACAGTCTGCGTGATGCCCTGGACCACGACCACGCCAACGAACTTCAGGACGCAAATCTCCGTAAATACACCAATGCAGTAGCCAAGGGCTACAGCAAGATGATCGTATTGACGTTCTACTTCGAATAGGAAAGAACACCTATCTCTTTTCGAGATCGAGCACGAGTTTCCCTACAAACGCGCCGTGCTTACCATTCTGGTCCACAGGAATCATTTTCCCATTTTTATCAGGCGCATACTCCAAAGCGGGCATATAAGTATGAGTATGTCCACCCAGCACCAGATCGCAACCTTCTGTCAGGCTTAAGAATTTCTCATCAGGATACTCTGATTTATTCCATCCTAAATGCGAGATACATATTACGAGGTCACATTTCTCCTGTTTCCGTAGTATGTCTATATACTTCTGAGCAGCCTCAGCAGGATCAATGAAGGTGATTCCCTCACAGTTGCCATCAAAGACAAGTCCCTTCAGAGGAGGCGCCAAAGCGAAAAGACCGATTTTCACGCCGTCACGAACGACGGTGACATAGGGCTTGACAAGATCCTCCAGCACCGATCCCTTGCAGTCGTAGTTAGAGCAGACGATGGGGAATTCAGCCATACGGAACAACTTGGCCATATTATCCATGCCAAAGTCGAACTCATGATTGCCGATGGTGGCTGCATCATAGCCCATCTGGTTCATCAGTCCTATCTCAACCTCTCCCTTGAAGAGCGTATAATAGCCTGAGCCCTGTGAGAAGTCGCCACTGTCGATCAGCAGCAGGCTGGGGCGCAGGCTGCGCTGCTCCTTCACCATATTAACCCTGCGGAGGAACCCGCCACGTCCTGCCAGGTCCTTGTTGTCGATATTCGGGTTCACTGGCATCACCGTTGAATGGGTGTCGTTGGTATGCAGTATCACGAGTTGCTTGTGCTTCTTGGCGACGGCATCTGAAGGTGAAAACGAGAAAACGAGAAAGAGTGACGCACACACTACCATTCTCACCACATTATTTATATATAGAAATGTATTCATCGTATGCTTCTCTTATATTACTTTACTATCTCATCTTTTTCACTTTCTCAACTTTATTCTCCCTTCCACTTGGGCATCGACTATCTCCCCCCTTGCCTGCTTATCGCGGAAGTAGTTCATAATCAAGAACCGCGTGTTGTTGCTGGCATCTTTAGGAGCCACCTTGTCTGAGCCGAGGGTGAAGGCCTTCATACCGTCATTGCCCTCAAGCAGATAGTCGATGGTCGCTATACGATACGGGGCCGCCAGATCAATCTCCTGGCCGTGAAGACGGGCAGAGACGAGTTTACCATCGCCGGTGATCACCAGTTCCACGCCCTTGCTGACACCCTCGCCTCCCCGGCCGGCAATCTGTTCGAAGAGCGCCATCAACTGCTCGCCCGTGAGAGTGACAAAGCATATCTTGTTCTCAAACGGCGCAATGGAGAGCACATCCTCATAGGTCACGTCACCTTTGGTGAGGTCTGCCCTGATGCCACCCATGTTATACACGGCCAGAACGGGCTCCTCCTGATAGTCTTTGGATGCCCAGATGAGGATGTCGGACACAAGGTTAGACAGGTCGCTCTCTGGACGCTGGGGGTGCATATTGTGAGCCACCTGCCCCATGACGGGCCTCATGATACTGTCATTCACACGCTTGTACGGTGCCAGGAACTCTGCTGCGGCCCGGTCCGGGTTCTGGTCGAATCGGCTGTCAACAATGATCCTGCTGCGCTCCACGCCCACAAGTCTGTAGTGCCTGGGAGCACACGAGGCCATCAGCACCACAGAAAGAAGGCCTGGAAATAGTTGTCGGATGTTCATCATTTGCTTCTATTTGTTTATAAGTTGTTGGCAAAGGTACGAAAAATATTCTATTATCACAAATATTTCCCATGAAGTATTACTGTTTTCATAAAATATCTTTCAACAACGAAGAGATTGATATGTTCTACTCTATGAAACCATAGTGCAGCCATTTAATATTCTATGCACCCTAAGACTTCTCATGGATTGGACTAAGTTGTCTTGTACTTGCAATTTCCTGTTTCACTCATGGGGTCAGCGTGGTGAACTGAATCGTTACGAGTTATCACCCTATTTCCTTAAAAGCAGTTAAAATTTCGCTTTCTTTTGCAGATTTTTAAGAATAAAACGCAATGATAGGATTATTTTCAGTACATTTGCAATCAAACTCTATCTTGAGTACAAGACATATTGGCTCTTACATCAGCGAACTTGCACCTCGGAGATAAACGGGCCAAACAAAATCAAACATATGAGCGTGTGCGCCATTATGCGCAGACGTTTCTATGGTTTGATTGGGCAGTGCAAGGCCTCGCCGATGCGTAGATGATGTCTGCGCATTTTGCGTTAGAATAAGTAGTAGATATAGATTTCACATTATTAATAACTTATATGAAAAAGAAATTATTATTGATGATAGCCCTGCTATGCGCAACGGCGCAGGGGGCATGGGCCGACAAGTGGGACGGCAAGACAGAGACGCAGCCAAGAGTTTATAATATAGGTCGGAAAATAATACAAATCAGTTCTGCTGCCGAACTGGCCTATATCAGCAGCCACTTTCATGGAGGAGTCGGATACTACAACTGGAATGGAGATTTCAACGAGGTGAGCTTCGACCTGCTGGCAGACCTTGACATGACCGCCGGGACGTGGAAGCCTATCGGTGGTTGGCGTTTTGAAGGCACGTTCTATGGTAACGGCCACACCATCCGCATCAAGATTGACGACTCAAGTATCAGCAGCAACAACCAGGGACTCTTCGAGACCATTGGCAAGAATGGCAGGGTGAGGGACCTCCACGTGGGCGGAAAGATTAAGGTGGGTAACGCTCGAATGGTGGGTGCCATCGCCGGCAACAACTATGGCACGATAGAGAACTGCTGGGTGAGTGCCGACGTGGAGAGCAACCATTACAGTGCTTACGCCGCCAGTCTGGGCGGCATCACGGGCTATAATGAGTCAAGCGGTAACGTGAAGTTCTGCTGCATGTCGGGCAACGTGACCAACACCCATGGTAATTCTGGCGTGGGGGGCATAGTGGGCTGTAATGACGGCACCATACGGAATGTCACCTTCTACGGCAAGGTGTCGGTGGACCACGACCAGGACAACAAATACGTGGGCGACCAGGACGGAACGTTGGGGGAACCCTTCGACTCATTCAATGAGAATGAATACAACATTGCCGGCGGCAACAACACGTATCGCCGTGCCATCAAGTACGTCGTCATGCCCGATCTCTTCGTCATCAACAACAGTGACGACTGGAACACTTTTGACGACTATATCTCCCACTCCTGCAGTTTCCGGGGCAAGACCGTCAGACTCGACAACGACATCACTACTTCCAAGATAGCAGGCTCGGATGTGCCCACTGACGAAGGTGCGTTCAGCGGCATCTTCGACGGAAATGGTCACACCATCACCGCAGTGATTGACTATAAATTTAAGCCCGATTATTCCTGGACTGCTGGCACCTCCCTATTCCGCACCATCAACGGCGCCACCATTAAGAACCTCAAGGTGGCAGGCAGAGTCACCGGCGGCAGATATGCTGGAGCCATCGTGGGCTTTGCGAAAGGCACGGGCAACCGCATCGAGAACTGCACGGTGACTGCTACCGTCCAGGGCAGTGAGTACTATGGCGGCATCGTGGGGCATGCGCTCGATAGCGATATCGCCATCAGCGGCTGTGTGTTCAACAGCGTGTTGGAGTTAATCTACGTCAACAAGGGCGTTTTCATAGGATCTGCAGATGAGGGAGGCACGAAGAGCATCACCGACTGCCTCTACGTGATGAATGGTGGCCAGGATACCTATGCTCTTGACTTGGTGATAGGTAAAGGCAACTTCACCATTACCAACAGCTACAAGACCACCGGCCTCGGCTCATACTGCACGCAGGCCACAGTGGCCAGTCCCGCAGGCATCGGGGCACAGTTGAAGGACTACGGCTTGGTGAAGGCTTACGAGCATGGCATCTGGTACGACGGCCGGTATTACGTGGACAGCAGTTTGGCTCTCCCCGGCGCAGGCACAGAAGCCGACCCCGTCCGTATCGGCAGCACGAATGACTGGAACAAGTTAGCAAATTGCGTCAACGGCGGCTACAGTTTCAGCGACAACTACGTGAAACTGACCAGCGACATCAGCGTATCGGAGATGGCGGGCACCAGCGAGGCCAATTCGTTCCAGGGAACCTTCGACGGCGGCGGCAAGACGCTGACCCTTAACTATGATACGTCAGAACCATACACAGCCCCATTCCGATATACCAAAAATGCTACTGTCAAGAACCTGCGCGTAGCAGGTACCATCACCACCAGTGCACAGTTTGCCGGTGGCATCGTGGCCGAGTCGCACGGTGCGTTGAGCCTCACCAACTGCCGCAGTTCGGTGGCCATCAATAGTTCCGTCGGTGGCGACGGCACTCACGGCGGACTCATCGGCACGCTGAGCGGACGCGACAATGCCGTCATCATCGACGGCTGTGTGTTCGACGGTTCCTTTGCCACCACTAATGGTACGACGAATTGTGGCGGATTCGTCGGATGGCCGGTATGGAACAAACCCGCTATCAAGAACTCACTGATGAAGCCGGGCAGCGTGACAGCAGGCATGCTGGTCAACACCTTCGCCCGCTGGCATGAAGGCTACGAGCCGACCATAACCAACTGCTACTATGTCGCTACAGACAACCTGCCCACCGACCAAGGCACACATGTTAATACTGTCGCCACACGCCCTGCCAACCTCGGCGACTTGGTACAGGACTACGGCGTGCTGAAGGCCTACCAGAACGGCATCCTCTACGACGTTACATACTACGTTGCTCCTGCCAGCATCAGCCTGGCCGACAACGCCGACAACAGCACGACCATCCGCGACAACGACGGCTACATGGCCAATGTTACCCTGCAGGGACGCACGTTCTACCGTGACGGCTCGTGGAACACACTGTGCCTGCCCTTCAACGTGACACTCAGCGGCAGCCCGCTCGAAGGGGCCGTGGCTCGTCCGCTCACCTCGGCCAGCATCAGCGGCACGACGCTCAACCTGGAGTTCGGCACTGCCGTCACGGAACTCGTGGCCGGTACACCTTATATTATTAAGTGGGGTAGCGGCGATAATATCGTCAGCCCCGTGTTCAAGGGTGTGACCATCGACAAGACCGCCCACGGTTATGACAACGGCGCTGCAGGCGATGCCCGCGTCCGCTTCATCGGCACCTACAACAGCCTGACGTTCGATGCAGATGACAAGAGCCTCCTGTTCATGGGAGGCGAGAGCAAACTTCACTATCCCGCTGCTGGTGCCAGCATTGGAGCCCAGCGTGCCTACTTCAAGATCGGCGAGGACAGGGCATCGGCTTCCGCCCGCATTGTCTCGTTCAGCATCAACTTCGGCGACGGTGAGACAACGGGTATAGATAATGTCCAATGTTCAATGTCCAATGTTCAATCAGACAACTGGTACTCGCTGGACGGACGCAAACTTAACGGCAAGCCCACGCAGCCTGGCGTGTATATCAACGGTGGACGCAAGGTCGTGATTAAGTAAAATATAAAATGAATATACTGATGAAACAGAAGATTTTCGCAATGTTGGCAGCCGCACTGCTCCTGATGGGGGCGACAGGCTGCACGAGTAAAGAGGATAATCCGTCTTCCACCGGCATGAAAGTGATGGAACAGGAACTGGTAGGTCTGTGGTGGGACGAGTTTGAATATGCCGACGTCACCGAGACGGGTGTGCCCTTCAGCCGGGTGTTGCTGGCCGTGCAGGCCGATGCCGACCACACGGGCTGCATCTATCTGGGTGTGTTCGATGATACCAGCGACGAGCCTTTGGAAGTCTATGGCGGTCCTGTTGATGCCGGCTTTACCTGGCGTCTGCTTGCCGACGGAAGGCTGCTGCTCGGTGACCCTGTCACAGGAGAGAGTTACGCGCTGGCCCGCACCCGTGGTGAAGGCGGCAGTTATGGCACGGATATGACCAATGTCGCCAACACGAAGGTGAGTTACGCCGACGGCAGTGTGACGGTGAGCAACGACAACTATTCCGGCACGCTTGCCAAGGCTGATGCCGGGAAGGAGTCTGAGATCAAGGACAAACTTCTGGACCTGATTACAGCCGTCAACAGCGGCGATGCCGACATCGGCTACGGCGGTTCTGACAACGGCCCTGCCCATGCCCGCCGGCAAGGTGACAAGACCTTCGAGATGACTAAGGTAAAATAATCTGGATGACAGGCTGGTGTGGGTTCGACTCCCACATCAGTCACAATGGAAGAATAATAAATACAACGATATAATGAAAAAGCAAATCTTACTATTTGCCCTGCTGTGCGCGGTCGTGCAGGGGGCATGGGCCCAGATCAGTTACCCTATCGTCTATAATGACGTTTGGGACGGGAGATTAAAGATTAAAGGGATGTTCTATAAGTAACTACTCAGCGATTATGTCCACATCTCATTAGTGATGCTACCTGAGACTCCGTTTGACTGTGATTTTGTTTGGTGGTATTGCTTTTCGCTTGCATCAAAATCTCCCAGGCGTCTGAATCTGCAACCATCTGATTTTTAATGATTTATCTCTAAAATAGTTGCGAAAAGATTTGGTAGTTTGAGATATTTTTCGTACCTTTGTGCCTGTGAATCAGAAGGTTACGGACATATCGGAGACACTGCAGACCATGACAGAGGAGATGCGGTTGATGCGCGAGACGATAGACTCGCAGCATGCTGACATATGCCAGTTGAACCGCAATATAGACAGACTCAACGCAGACTTACGAGAGCGTGACAAGGAGATTCAAGACCTGAAGGACAGGCTTGCTAAGTACGAGGCTCCGGATAAGGACTCCGGAAACAGCAGCACTCCTCCCTCTAAGGAAAGCATGAAAGCAGAAGCCATCCGCCGCACCAAAACACTCCGTAAGCCGACAGGCAGGAAGCCCGGCGGACAGCAGGGGCATGAGGGAAGTACCTTGAAGATGACACAGGCACCCGATGAGACCGAGGACGTAGCAGCCAACTACTGCACCAAATGCGGTGCCTCGCTGGAGGACTGCGAACGCATACTGGACTATGTGACGCAGGTCGTGTCCATTCCAGATATGAAACCTGTCGTGAAGGAGATTCGCCACTACATCACAGTCTGCAAGCAGTGCGGTGAGCGCATCCAGTCGCATGCTCCCCGCAAGCGCGGCTCCAATGCCGTGGTATATGATGCTACCGTCAAGTCGCTGGTGGTCTATCTGAGCGTGGTGATGTTCCTGCCCTACGGCCGTATAGAGAACTTCTTCACGGAGGTGTTCGGCCTGGAAATCAGCCAAGGCTCGTTTGTGAACTGGGTTAATGAGGCCAAGAAGAATGCCGCACCTGCCATAGAGAAGATAAAGGAATGCATCATGAAGTCTGCCGTCGTGGGCTTTGATGAATCGGGACTCTATTGCAACAAGAAGCTTGACTGGACATGGATTGCGCAGACCGTCTATTTCACGCTCCTGTTCCATGGGAACGGACGCTCGCATAAGGAACTGGAGAGCCGCTTCGGAAACTCACTTGAGAGAATGGTTACCGTCACCGACCGCCACAGCGCCTACTTCACGCTCAACTTCCTGAACCATCAGGTCTGCGTGGCACACTTGCTGCGTGAGCTGCAATACCTCAACGAATTGGACACGGAGCAGCAATGGTCGAGAAATGTCGAAAGCCTGTTGCAGCAGGCCGTCCACAAGCGCAACGAGAATCCGCAGGCCGTCATTGACAAACAGCCGTGGCTGACAAAGCTTGACAGGCTGCTGACAGAAAACCTTGAACACATGGCGGAGCAATTTGGGAAACTAAAGAATGGACTCATCAGGTGCAGGGACTACATCTTCAACTTCCTCGAGAATCCGGCGATACCACCAGACAACAACGCAAGTGAAAGAGGCATCAGAAAAGTCAAGATCAAAATGAAGAACTCAGGTACTTTCCGTTCAGACAAGGGTGCAGATGCTTTTCTAGACCTACTTTCCATCGTGGAAACCACAAAGAAGCATAACAACTCTCCATACGCTGCTATCCGTGCTTTATTTTAAGAACGGATAATGGCAGCATGGGCTATCGCTGAATAGTTACAAACGCCCCTTCAAATAATAAATAATGTTAATTGGAAGCAGCAATTATCAGCAATGATTCTATTTCTCGATGGAAATTCGTAACTTTGCACCCGCTTTTCGGCGTAACCGATGGAGGGAAGTCACGAGTGGCCCGTCT
>CAMOWH010000054.1:0-14310 GCA_946628315.1 uncultured Prevotella sp. | reverse complement strand
TCCACTTTCTGAACTTGCAGAACAATTATTTGTTCGCTGACATTGCCAAGAAGGTGAATGCCTTCAAGGTGATGCACCCCAAGGCTGACGTCATCTCACTCGGCATAGGAGACGTTACCCAGCCCCTTTGCCCTGCTGTCATTGAAGCCATGCACAAGGCTGTTGACGAGATGGCTACAGCCGAGGGCTTCCGTGGCTACGGACCCGAGCAGGGTTACGACTTCCTGCGCGAGGCCATCCTCAAGAACGACTTTGCCCCGCGCGGCGTCCGGCTGTCAATGGACGAGGTATTCATCAACGACGGTGCGAAGAGTGACACGGGCAACTTCCAGGAACTGTTGCACTGGGACAACTTCATAGGTGTCACCGACCCCATCTACCCTGTCTATATCGACTCGAACGTGATGATAGGGCGCTGTGGAACCTACCGCGACGGCCGGTGGTCGAACGTGCGCTATATGCCTACTACGGCAGAGAACGGCTTTGTGCCCGAACTGCCCAAGGGCCGCCCGGTGGACGTCATCTACCTCTGCTTTCCCAACAACCCGACCGGTACGGTCATCAGTAGGCAGGAGCTGCGCCGGTGGGTGAACTATGCACTGAAGAACGACGCGCTCATCCTCTTCGACGCCGCCTATCAGGCCTACATCCGCGACCCGGACATTCCGCATAGCATCTACGAGATTCGCGGTGCCCGCCGCTGTGCCGTCGAGTTCCGCTCGTTCTCTAAGACGGCAGGCTTCACGGGAGTGCGCTGCGGCTATACTGTCGTGCCGAAGGAGGTCACAGTGGCCACGTTCGAGGGCGAGCGCATCTCACTGAACCAGCTGTGGCTTCGCCGCCAGACAACCAAGTTCAACGGCACGAGCTACATCTCGCAGCGAGCAGCGGAAGCCATCTACTCGCCCGAGGGCAAACGGCAGGTGCAGGCTACTATCGACTATTATATGGAGAACGCGGCGCGGATGCTCAGTGCCCTGCGCGGCGTAGGCTTCGAGTGCTACGGCGGCGAGAATGCTCCCTACATCTGGATGCGCACGCCCGACGGCACCACCTCATGGGAATTCTTTGAGGAACTGCTCTACGGCGCCAACGTGGTCTGCACCCCCGGTGTCGGCTTCGGACCATCGGGCGAGGGCTACGTCCGGTTCACGGCTTTCGGCAGTCATGAGCAGACCGCCGAGGCGCTGGAGAGAATAGAGCGCTGGTCGGGAGGGGAGCGGCGCAGCCGGGCTGGCCAAAAGGATGCCGCAAGGGGCCTGTAGCAGATAGTATAGCAAGGCTTTTCGAGTTACCCACTAACTATATTATAGTTACCCACTAACTCTATTACAGTTACCCACTAACTCTAAATGGCCTGATATAGCAACCCTGTCGGCTTTGGCCGAAACGAACGAAAGTAACAACAAATTCAAGTTAAACCAATAAAGCACAAAAACGATTATGGAAACATTAAGATTTCAAGTAGTCGGCGAGGCGTTCCGCAAGAAGCCGCTCGACGTAGAGACAACCAGTGAGAGACCCGCGAAGTACTTCGGACAGAAGGTCTTCAACCGCGAGAAGATGTATAAGTACCTGCCTAAGGACGTGTACGAGAAGATGGTGGACGTCATGGACAACGGTGCACGGCTGGACCGCCAGGTGGCCGACGCCGTGGCCGCCGGCATGAAGCAGTGGGCCACGGAGCAGGGCGTAACCCACTACACCCACTGGTTCCAGCCACTGACCGAGGGCACGGCCGAGAAGCACGACTCCTTCATCGAACACGACGGTAAGGGCGGCATGGTCGAGGAGTTCAGCGGCAAGCTGCTTGTCCAGCAGGAGCCCGACGCATCGTCGTTCCCCAGCGGAGGCATTCGCAGCACCTTCGAGGCCCGAGGCTACTCGGCATGGGACCCCACCTCGCCCGTCTTCATCATTGACGACACGCTCTGCATCCCCACCGTCTTTATATCCTACACCGGCGAGTCACTCGACTACAAGGCCCCGCTGCTGCGCGCACTCCATGCCGTCAACGTGGCCGCCACGGACGTGTGCCGCTACTTCGACCCAACGGTCAAGAAGGTGACCTCCAACCTCGGATGGGAACAGGAGTACTTCCTCGTCGACGAGGGACTCTACTCAGCCCGCCCCGACCTGCTGCTCACCGGACGCACGCTCATGGGACACGACTCGGCCAAGAACCAGCAGATGGACGACCACTACTTCGGTGCCATACCCGAGCGCGTCGCCGCCTTCATGCGCGATCTGGAGATTCAGGCCCTCCAGCTCGGCATCCCCTGCAAGACGCGCCACAACGAGGTGGCCCCCAACCAGTTCGAACTGGCCCCCATCTTCGAGGAAACCAATCTGGCCGTCGACCACAACATGCTGCTCATGTCGCTGATGAAGCGCGTGGCACGCAAGCACGGATTCCGCGTGCTGCTCCACGAGAAACCCTTCGACGGCATCAACGGCTCGGGCAAGCACAACAACTGGTCGCTCTCGACCGACAACGGCGTGCTGCTCCATGCACCCGGTAAGACGGCCGAACAGAACCTGCGCTTTGCCACCTTTATAGTAGAGACACTGATGGGCGTCTGGCGTCACAACGGACTGCTCAAGGCCAGCATCATGTCGGCCACCAATGCCCACCGCTTAGGAGCCAACGAGGCACCACCCGCCATCATCAGCTCCTTCCTCGGCAAGCAGGTCAGCGAACTGCTCGACCACATAGAGAAAGCCGATGTCAACGATATTCTCGCCATGGCAGGCAAGCAGGGCATGAAGATGGACATCCCCGAGATTCCCGAACTCTTTATCGACAATACCGACCGCAACCGCACCAGTCCCTTCGCCTTCACCGGCAACCGCTTCGAGTTCCGCGCCGTAGGCTCCGAGGCCAACTGCGCCTCGGCCATGATAGCCCTCAACAGTGCCGTCGCCGAGGCATTAGTAGACTTCAAGCGCCGCGTCGATGTCCGCATCACCCAGATTGCCGACGACCCCATGTTTGCCCCCGCTACTGACGCAGCCTCCGCTTCTGCGTCGGCTCACAACCCCGTCATGCACGCCATCATCGACGTGCTCCGCGAGGACATCAAGACCTGCAGGCCCATCCGCTTCGACGGCAACGGATACAGCGACGAATGGGTAGAGGAAGCAGCCCGTCGCGGACTGGACGTAGAGAAGTCGTGCCCCCGCATCTTTGAACGCTACCTCGACGACACCAGCGTCCGCATGTTCGAGAGCCTTGGCGTGATGACACGTAAGGAACTGGAAGCCCGCAACGAAGTGAAGTGGGAGACCTACACGAAGAAAATACAAATCGAAGCCCGCGTCTTAGGCGACATCTCGATGAACCACATCATCCCCGTAGCCACGCGTTACCAGACACAGCTGCTCCAGAACATCTGCAGCATGGCCGTCGTCTTCCCCGTAGAAACCGCTGACAAACTCTCTGCACGTAACAAGCAGATTGTCCAGGAGATAGCTGAGCGCACCAGCATCATCGAGAAGGGCGTGGAAGAACTCGTCGAGGCACGAAAGAAGGCCAACAAGATAGCCGATGAGCACCAGAAAGCCATCGCCTACCACGACCAGGTGGAGCCAAAACTCGACGAGATCCGCTACCAGATAGACAAGCTGGAACTGATTGTCGACGACGGCCTCTGGCCTTTGCCTAAGTACCGTGAACTATTGTTCATCAGATAAAGCAACGTAAACCTTAGCTGAGACAGGGGCTCGGAAGCGTATTCTGAGTCCCTGTCCTTTTCTGTCAATGACAACCCCCTGGCACCATCCTTTCACCTTATATAGAAGAAAAATCCAAAATTTTTCGTTTCTTCGATAGAAATGTTGTATCTTTGCACGCAAAACTCATTAGAAACGAATCATGGATACAGATTTAACAAAAGCTCCGGTAAAGATTTTGAGCGTGGACGACGAAATGGACCTTGAACTCCTACTGACCCAGTACTTCCGTCGTAAGATACGCAAGGGTGAATACGAGTTCTATTTCGCCCATAACGGCTTGGAGGCACTCACCATGCTGCTGAAGGTCAAGGATATCGACATCATCCTTTCGGATATCAATATGCCCGAGATGGATGGTCTCACCCTGCTGACCAAGGTAAACGAAATGCAGAATCCGGCATTGAAGTGCATCATGGTGTCAGCCTATGGAGATATGGGCAACATCCGACAGGCGATGAACAACGGTGCCTTCGACTTTGCCACCAAGCCCATCGACTTGGATGATCTGAGCGTTACCATCGAGAAGGCCATCGAGCAGATTGCTTACATCAAGAACTCACAGAAAGAGCACAGCCAGCTCGAGTCCCTGAAGACCGACCTCGCTGTGGCCAGCGAGATACAGCAGGCCATACTGCCAAGCGTCTTTCCGCCATTCCCCGAGAATGAGCACGAGCTTGACCTGGCAGCACTGATGACACCTGCAAAAGACGTGGGAGGCGACTTCTACGACTTCTTCCGCATTGATGACGAACACATCGGCATTGTCATGGCCGACGTTAGCGGCAAGGGTGTTCCTGCAGCCATCTTCATGGCCGTCAGCCGAACCCTTATCCGGGCCATCGGGTTGCAAGGCTATAGCCCCGATGTCTGTGTCACCAAGGCCAACCAATTGCTGTGCCGCGAGTCTGTAGACTCCATGTTCGTTACTGTGTTCTACGCCATCTACAACATCACCACCGGCGACTTGGAATACTGCAACGGCGGGCACAACTCCCCCTACATCCTACGCTCCAACGGAACCGTCGAGCAGATGCCCATGAGTACCAACTGTCTGGTGGGAGTCTTCGATGATTTCACCTTCAACAGTGCCCATGGCCATCTTGGAGTTGGCGACACCATCGTCATGTATACCGACGGTGTTAATGAAGCCTTCAACACCGAGTTCGAGGAATATGGCGAGGCCCGTATGGAGAAAATCCTTGCTGAGTTGAACGGCAAGACCTGCCGTGAAGTGATAGACGGACAACTGGAAGACATCAGACGCTATGCCGCTGGAGCAGAACAGAGTGACGATATTACCATCATGGCCTTGAAACGCTTGGCATGAAACAGCCTGGGAAGATAGTCGCATCGGCAGCCGTCGCTGCCTTCCTGCTATGTTTAGTAGGAGGTATTGTCTCGTATGTGTTGTACAGCAATGAAGCAGAGGAGAACAAGGAACTGAAGGAGCAGCTGGCCGTACTGAGCAAGCAGGAGAAACAGTCAGCAGTCATGCAGCGCGTGAACGCCCAGATGGAAGAGATTGCCAATGAAGAGCGACGCATCAGTGAAGAGCAGCGTGAGGCAGCCGTCGAGCAAACCAAACTGGCCGAACAGGAACGGAGAAATGCCGAGCAACAGCGGCATGAGGCCGAACAGGAGCGCCAGAACGCACTGATAGCCGAGAGCAAAGCCGTGGAGGCGTCCAAGGTGGCACAGCACGCACGTGCCGTGGCCGAACAGCAACGTGCTGAAGCCGAGCACTCCAAACGCGTTACCGATACCTTGAGCTACATCACATTAGGCCGCTCGCTGGGTACCGTGTCGCTGAACCAATTGCAGGCGGGCAACGCTGAACTGGCCGACCTGCTGTCCTTTGCTGCTTTCACATTCACCGACCGCTATCATGGCGATTTCTACAACCCTGCCGTTTATCAGTCACTGGTGATGACCAGCCAAAGTAAGAGTTCTTGGAACAAGCATAAGGGTACAGCCCGATGCGTAGCGTTCCGTCCCAACGGCAACCATTTCCTTACCACCAGTACCTATGGGGAAGTGATGGAGCACTTCCTGTCGAACAACCAGTTGAACTCCAAGATGCTCTTCAGCGATAAACAGTTTGACTTCCGCGCTGTCTACACAGGGGAAAACAAAGACATCTACGCAGTTGACCGAAACGGTCGCGTATTGATCATCACCCACGACGGACAGCAGAAAATGTTGTCGCTCAGTAATCCCGACAAGTTGCTGGGAATTACACCCATCGGCAACCAACTGCTGGTAGTGGGCGAATGTACGCTAAGCGTCATCGATCCCCAGCAGTACATCATCAGCGACACAAGGAAACTCAATTTCCGCATCGTATCCTTTAATCGTTATGATTATAGTCCTGTGGTCTTTGACAATCAGGGGCACATGCACGTCGTCAGGGCACTTAACCGCCTGGAAAGCAGCCAGGTCCCCTTCAAAGGTCAGGTGACAGCCTTTGCCAGTTCCAAGAGCAAAGGGCTGAAAGCCTATGGTATGCGGGACGGCACCATCTATTTGGTGCGCCCTAACGGCAAGAGTGTCAAGTTGGTGGGTCACCGCTCGCAAGTTACTAAAATCAAGATTAACGGCAATCGCATTTACTCGTCAGGCTACGACGGAAACTTGATGCTGTGGGCTGCCGACCAGGAGAAGATAGAACCCATCACCCTCTTTACCACTCAGAGTTGGATTATGGACTTCAACTTTGATAACAAGAAGGAGTATATCTGGGCTGTCGACCAGAAGGGTAATATCACCGAAGCCTTCATCTCGATGCCCAAGATGATAGACAAACTGCGTAACAAGCTGAAACGCAACTTTACGCGCGATGAATGGGACTATTATGTAGGTAGGAATATACCCTACGAACAATTTCTTAAACGGTAAAAAGCAGAAGGAGCAATGACACGACAAACTATCACAATAACAGTCGACAAGTGGGTAAAGACGCTGTTACCCCTTTGTCTTCTTGCCTTCTTGTCTGTCCGTTCATGGGCACAGGGAATCCCCTTCATCCATAATTTCAGCACTACCGACTATCATGCTCACAACCAGAACTTCGACATCATTACAGGGGCAGACGGAACGGTCTATGTAGCCAACTTCGAGGGGTTGCTTTATTACGACAACGCGCAGTGGCGAATCATACACACACCGGGAGTAACGCGCATCACTTCTGTCTTCCGTGACAGCCATGGCACCATCTGGACGGGCGGTTACAACTATATAGGCTACATCAAGACCGATGAACGGGGACGTCTGGGTCTGCACAGCATCGATTGTCAACGGGCCTTTCAGGGTGAGGTGCAGTGGATATGGGAGAAAGAAGGGCATATCTTTTTCAAGGTCAGTGACGACAAGATATACAGCGTCATGAACGATTATGTGCAATGGGCAGCTGGAGAAAAGTTGCCCGAGACAGGCTTCTCTGTATTCATGAACCAATCGCACATCAATCAGGTTCAGCGACTGGAAGGTGGCGTCAAGGCACTCGCTACCAACGGCTACGGTGTTATCTTTGTTGACGAACATGACAAGGAGATATTCCGCGTCACCGAAGACAATGGCTTGTGCTCCAACAATGTCAGCCACATTACCTACAATAGTCACGGATTCATTTGGGGAGCCACCGACAATGGCATCTTTGTCATCAGTTATCCCTCCATCTATACCCATTTTACTGAGCATGAGGGACTTCGCGGCGAGGTGCTCTCGCTGGCCATGATGAACAATCAGCTATACGCAGGAACGCTCAGCGGACTATATATGCTGGACGGCATGGAGTTCAAGCAGTCGCCAGTCATCACTCATGCCTGCTGGCAATTGGTTCGTCAGGGCTCATCACTATTAGCAGCCACTGCCAATGGTGTCTATCGCATCAATGGCAGCGGCGACATTCGGCAACTTACTACCGCCAACACCTTGTCTTTGCTGGTAGATAGAGCCCATGAAGACGCTTTCTATGCCGGAGAGACTGACGGCATAAGCTTTTATAGCAATGTAGGAGGAAAGAAAGTGAGCGATGTCGAGAAAGTGGTCAAGCTGATGTACGACAAAAACGACTCCATCTGGTTCCAAAATCTTTACGGAGAGATATGGCGTTCGTTCAGCCCCTATGTCGATCCTGACACTAAAGACGAGAACGCCATAGCCACGCTGGTGATGTATAACGACGATGTCTTGCCAGTGTACACCTATGCCACCACTCCCTTTGCCTATCCTATGTTCTCGTATCCGGATGACAAAGGCGTGTTGTGGCTCACCGACAACAAGGGACGCAACATCTATGCCTTCCAGAATGGCAGCAAGAACCAGGAAATGTCCAACTTCGTCTACCCGCTGATGGACTACTCTGTACATGCTATGCTGCACAACGGCAAAACGCTGTGGATGGGTGGTGACAAGGGAATCAACGTTGTGGACTATTCGAGGGTAGATCCGACAGCAGCCGTCGGTAAGCCCCGTCTGCTGATACGCTCTGTGTTACTGCGCGGTGACAGCGTGCTCTGGGGCGGTTATGGTAAACATTTGGAGACATTACCGACGCTGTCCAGCGACGAGAACAATATTACCTTTACCTTCTCTGTCGTCAATCCCTCCCTGTTGCTTAAACCTCAGTACCGCAGTCGCATGAACGGCGGTAAATGGAGTGCATGGGATATAGAAAATACGGAGGAGTTTGGTAGTCTGAATCCTGGCAGTTATATTTTTGAGGTACAGGCGCGCGATGCCTTTGGTCGGGTATCTGATGTGGTGGCCGTACGCTTCTCTATCAATGCACCTTTCTACCTGCGTTGGTATATGTTGCTGCTCTATCTGTTACTCATCCTTGCTGGCATTTATCAAATCATGCGCTGGCGTGTCAAACGACTGGAGAAGGAGAAAACCCGTCTGGAGGATATTGTACAGAAACGTACTGCCGAGGTGGTACGTCTGGAGAAGGTCGCCTCCGTTGCAAAACTCACCCAAGGACTTATTGACCGTATTCTGAACCCCTTGAACTATATTAACAACTTTGCTAAGCTCTCTGAGGGGTTGGTTAATGACGTTGCCGCCAACATAGAGGACGAGAAGGAACACATGGACCCTGACAACTACGAGGACACAGCCGATGTGCTCGACATGCTGAAAGGCAACCTGCAGAAGGTGGGCGAGCACGGTGCCAGCACCTCGCGTACGCTGAAAGCTATGGAGGAAATGCTGAAAGACCGTTCAGGCGGTATTGTCGAGATGAGCCTTACTGCCCTGCTCCAGCAAGACTATGATATGCTGCAGAAGTATTTTGAGAAGGAGATTGGCGAGTACCACATCAAGACTGTCTTTGAGATACCTGAGCATGAGATACGTATCAACGGCAATGCCGAGCAGCTGAGCAAGACCTTTATGAGCCTGCTGGGCAACTCCGTCTATGCCGTCTGCAAGAAGTACCGCCAGCAGGCCTACAACCCTGAAATCAGCATGAAGGTAAATGTGAAGGATCATTTTGCTGCCCTGCACTTCCGTGATAATGGTATCGGCATTGAGGCAACGATCCTTGAAAAGATTTTCGACCCCTTCTTCACCACCAAGACTACTGGTGAGGCTTCGGGCATCGGACTATACCTGAGCCGTGAAATCGTCCAGAACCATGGAGGTGACATCAGCGTGCAGTCGCAGAAAGATGTCTTTACAGAGTTTACGATTACATTACCCACCTTGTAAAATCAGAAGAATATGGAACACGACGTTGAAATCCTACAGCAACAACTGAAGAAACAAGAGAAGTTGGCATCGCTCGGAATGCTCAGTGCCGGCATTGCACACGAAATACAGAATCCGCTGAATTTTGTCATCAACTTCAGTAAAATGTCTGACAAACTGCTTCGCGACCTCACCGAAATCATAGAAGACAACGAGGACAAACTGCCAGAAGATGATCGCGAGGAGGTGGAGGACATTGTTGCCGACTTGAAGGAGAATATGTCCAAGATTGTGGAGCATGGCGAACGTGCCATCAGCATCATTCAGGGCATCCTGCTGGTGTCGCGAGGCAAGGAAAACGAGTTCCTGCCCTCGGACGTCAACCACATTGTCAAGGAGTACGTCTGGTTGTCCTACCATGCCATGCGCGCCAACGACAAGAGTTTCAACATCAGCATCCATGAGGACTATCAGGAGGGTATGCCCAAGCTTATGGTCATCCCGCAGGACCTCAGCCGTGCCGTTCTCAATCTGATGAACAATGCCTGCTATGCAGTGCGCATGAGGGCTGAGAACGAGGGTGATGACTACAGCCCCACCATCAACGTCAAGACATCGCTGGCCGACGGTATGCTGACCATTACCATTGCCGACAATGGTGAGGGTATGAGCGATGAGGTAAAGCAGCGGCTTTACGAAAACTTCTTCACCACCAAGCCTGTTGGAAAGGGTACCGGACTGGGCATGGCCATCGTCCGGGATATTGTCGAGCAGAAACACGGAGGCAAACTCACTTTCGACTCCACGCTGGGCAACGGCACTACATTCACCATTACTATCCCCGAGAAAAAATAATGAGAAGACTATACATCATCATATGCCTGTGCTGCTGTCTTACAGCCCTGCAGGCGCAGAACAACGAAGCACGGTTCCGCGACATCTACGATCAGGCCGAAGAGGACTACAGCATTGGTCGTTTGGAGCAAGCCGAGCAACAGTTGAAGAATCATATCAAGGAATTTCCCGTCACCCTTCAGATGAGTGCCTATCGCCTGCTGTCGTTGTGCTACATTGGTATGGACCGCGAGGAGGATGCTGTTAGTTACGTGCGACTGTTGCTGGCTGAAAATCCTTACTACAGTCCCACTATCAGTGACCCGCAACGGTTCATTGATATGGTGGAGGATATCAAGTCTGGACTCACTGCCACCATTACCACAGCATCCAGCCAAGCTGAGACGCTGCAGGAGGTTCCAGTGCCTACTACCCTCATTACCGAAGACATGATACGCGACTCCGGAGCCCGCAATCTGCAGGAACTGCTGGCAGCCTATGTTCCGGGTATGTATATCATTGACTGTAACGACGATATCAACATCGCCATGCGTGGCATCTACAGTACCGGACAGGAGAAGATACTCTTCATGCTCAACGGACACCGGCTGAACAGTTATTGTACCAACACGGCAGCTCCAGATTTCAGCATCAGTCTTGAGAAACTCAAGCAGGTCGAGGTGCTGCGCGGACCGGCATCGTCGCTCTATGGTGGCGTGTCGCTGACGGCTGTCGTCAACCTCATCACCAAGCAGGGATCCGATGTCGATGGCCTCAAGGGTAAGGTGGGTATTGGTAACTATGGACAGTGGAAAGGTGATTTGCTCTTCGGTAAACGCTACTTTGATTTAGACCTGCTTGTTTGGGGAGGATTCCATGCTGCCAAAGGACAGACTGTCACTGTCGACAAGGAAGATACAGGCTTAAGGATGTTTGGTGGCGACGTCACTGTGGGAAGTGTCGGAAACCGCCCCTCTTACGACTTTGGGACCTCTATCAAGTACAAGAACCTGCGTTTCCTCTACAATACCCAGTTCTCGCAGATTCAGGCTCCGATGACGATGACCCACACTTACTCGCCCTATGACATTACGAAGTACAAGACCTTCTATGCCAACCGTCCCAGCCGTACCACCATATCGCATCATGCCGACCTGAGCTACGGACAGCAGTTTAGCAATGTGTACCTGAAGGGACAGATAGCCTTCGACAATAGCGACCTGTCGTACTATCAGGTTATTTGCGATCAACCCATGGCTGGCTTTTTAGATGTCCTTCCCCTGCCCACGGACTCCAAGAGTACCATAAAAAATCCTGATAGCATTGGTGGTTTTGCACGCTATATCAGTGGACAGGAACATACCTTCAGTTTCAAGGTGCAGGGCGACTGGAGCTACATCAATAAGGGTGCACACAAGGGACTGCTCACCTTTGGTGTCGAGTACAACTACTTCCAGTTGGTCGATGCTCGTTACGTTTTCGTCTATGATTTCACCAAGTCAATCCCTGAGACGGTCAATATCTCCGAAGTAGGCAAAGGACATGAGAATAATGCCAACGGTTTTCTGCAGCTGAAGCACCAGTGGGGACCTGTTATCCTCAATGCCGGTCTGCGCTACGACTACAAGCAGCGCTACGACTCCACCCATATCCGTGAGTTCTCGCCGCGTGTGGCACTCATCTTCGTACAACCCAAGTGGAATGTCAAACTCAGCTATTCCAAAGCCTTCATCGACGCACCGTACCTTTATCGCAAGACCAACCAGATGCTCATGGCGTTCATGGGCGCTAAGGGCAGTGCGCAGCTGGCAATGCCACTGACCCCGGAGAGTATGCACTCCTATCAGCTGACCTTCGGTGCTACCCAGCTGGTCAAGGGACTCAACGTCGAACTCAACGGATTCTACAATCGTACGCGTGACCTCATCTACATGGACTTCATTGAGCACTACAACATGGGCAACTCCGACATTTTCGGACTCGAGTTGTCGGCCGACTACGAAAGCAAGCGCTTCTCGGCACACTTGTCTACTACCTGGCAGAAAGACTCGAAGTACGAGTTGTATGGTGAGGACGATATACCCCGGGCATACAATATGCCTCGGTTCATGGCTAACGCCGTGCTGGCTTGGCAGGCCACCAAGCACCTCCGTCTGCACACCCATGCTGCCTACTGCAGTTCCCAGCGTACGCGCTATCTTGATGTGGTCAACCGCGCTATCTCCGAAAGAGCGGGTAATCAATTCAATCAATTGGTGGATCTTGAAGAGATTCGCGAACTTACTCTAGAAGAAAAAGCGTTGAAAGAACGGTTGTTACAAATGAGCAATGAGGCCGCTGCCCATTTTTATGCCGAGCGTGATGTCAGTCCCTACTTTATCATGGACTTGGGTGCCAACTACACCATCGACAGATTCGAGTTTAGTTTCAATGTCCACAACCTGCTGAATCGCCGTTACTCCCTCAGTGGAGCCTGCACCGGACTCATCCCCCAGCAAGGCCGTTGGTTCATGGGTACTGTGGCCGTCAAGTTGTAAGAGACTGTAGCCAAGGACAGCATACATTTTGACAGTGTGTGTTTGACAACTCGGTGTGGCAAAAAAGTAAGCAAAACGTGTTTTTTAAATACTTTAACTCAAAAAATGGGCGGAGAACGTGAATAATTGCTAATTCCTAATTTCAGTTTCCCATTTTCTTTGTAACTTTGCACCCTGAAAAGCGGCGGGCCTTCGGTTTCGACGCACAGATTTTCAAGATAATAGACAAAATTCATATAAAAAACAAACTTAAAAAGTATTATGGCAAAGTTAGATTTGACACAGTATGGCATCACCGGTTCAACGGTGATTGCACACAATCCGTCGTATGAGTACCTCTTTGAGGAGGAAACAAAGGCTGGTCTGACCGGTTATGACAAGGGTCAGAACACTGAGTTGAACGCTGTAAATGTGATGACTGGTATCTACACCGGTCGCTCACCTAAGGATAAGTATATTGTAGACGACGCTCAGAGCCACGACAAGGTATGGTGGACTACTGAAGAATATAAGAACGACAACCACCCCATGAGCGAGGAGGTTTGGGCCAAGGTGAAGGAAATCGCTATCAAGGAACTTTGCAACAAGGAACTCTATGTAGTAGACGCTTTCTGTGGTGCCAACGAGGCTACCCGTCTGGCTGTCCGCTTCATTGTAGAGGTTGCCTGGCAGGCTCACTTCGTGAAGAATATGTTCATTCAGCCCACCGCTGAGGAACTGGAGAACTTCAAGCCTAACTTCGTGATTTATAACGCATCTAAGGCCAAGGTGGAGAACTATAAGGAACTGGGTCTGAACTCAGAGACTTGTGTTGCCTTCAACACAACCAGCCGTGAGCAGTGCATCATCAACACCTGGTATGGTGGTGAGATGAAGAAGGGTATGTTCTCTATGCAGAACTACTATCTTCCCCTGCAGGGTATTGCTTCTATGCACTGCTCTGCCAACACTGACATGGAGGGTAAGAACACTGCCATCTTCTTCGGTCTGTCTGGTACCGGTAAGACTACTCTGTCTACCGATCCGAAGCGTCTCCTCATTGGTGACGACGAGCACGGATGGGACGACGAGGGTGTGTTCAACCTCGAGGGTGGCTGCTATGCAAAGGTTATCAACCTCGACAAGGAGTCTGAACCCGACATCTACAACGCTATCCGTCGCAACGCTCTGCTGGAGAATGTTACCGTTGATGCCAATGGTAAGATTGACTTCGCTGACAAGAGCGTTACTGAGAATACCCGCGTAAGCTATCCTATCAACCATATTGAGAAGATTGCCCAGAAGGTCAATGGCAAGAGTGCCGGTCCTGAGGCTAAGAACGTAATCTTCCTCAGTGCTGACGCATTCGGCGTACTGCCTCCCGTATCTATCCTGACTCCGGAGCAGACCAAGTACTACTTCCTCTCTGGTTTCACAGCAAAGCTGGCTGGTACAGAGCGTGGTATCACTGAGCCTACTCCTACCTTCTCTGCTTGCTTCGGTCAGGCATTCCTCGAGCTGCACCCCACCAAGTACG
>CAMOWH010000053.1:0-14643 GCA_946628315.1 uncultured Prevotella sp. | reverse complement strand
CATATACCATATAAATAGAGGCCAGCTCACTCTCTGCCTGTACCACCTGCATACCGGTAGTCTCCCAAGGCTTCAGCTCAGCCAGCGTCTCAATCACTTCACTCTGCGGAGTAATAGGATAGCCGAAATAGCCGTCGCATCCGCAACGAATAGCAGCATGGGCGATAGCCTCATTGCCTTTCATCAACACAACTTCTCTTTCTTCTGCCATAGTTTACTCCTCCACTTTTTTACGATACACGGTAATACACCCGTCAGGGCAGACTATGCCACACGAGGCACAACCCACACAGGCCTCCTCGTTGACAGCCTCCACATAGGGGTAACCATGCAGATTCACTTTGTTGGCCAAAGCGATGACTTTCTGAGGGCACGCAATGATGCACAATGAACATCCCTTGCACCTCTCAGTATTCACCTCAATGGCACCTTTCATTTTAGCCATACTTATTTAGTTTAATGCATTAAATCCTGAATTCGGGGTGCAAAGGTACAAATAAGTGAGCAAATTACAAAAGGAAATCTCGTTTTTTCTGCAAAAACAATCATCTTTCTGATTTATAGCATGAACAGACTCGCTTCATAGTTTGTCATCATCAGACTTTTCCCGTAGGGTGGAAAAGCCTTTTTGTTGATATTCAGCTAAAGCCTTTGGCAAGTCCTACCCAAGTCCTACCCAAGGTGTAGCCAAGTCCTAAGGTGCTCCGTGGGCTTGGGTAGGACTTGGGTATAGCTTGGGTACTTGCTTAGTGCAAGGGGACAAACTGGTCTTATAGGATTCAGGTGGAGGTTACAAAGAATTTTTCTAAAAACTCTAATAAATTTTGGTTTTTTCCTCGCTTAATAGTAACTTTGCAGCACGATGAAACAAATTTGCAAACTGATTTCCGACTACATGGGCTTTTTGGTGCTGCTGGCAGCTATAGTGGCGCTCATCATGCCCAACGCATTCAGTGGTATTAATCCCATTGTTATCAATCCGTTGCTGGGTGTCATCATGTTCGGCATGGGTATGGCCCTGCGAATAGACGACTTCCGCATTGTGTTCAGCCGTCCGAAGGATGTCATCATCGGCTGTATGGCACAGTTCACCATCATGCCTCTGCTGGCATGGGCACTGTCGCAGCTCTTCTCGCTTGACGAGGCACTGGCTGTGGGTGTGGTGCTTGTAGGCTGCTGTCCGGGCGGTACGGCCTCAAACGTGATAACCTATTTAGCCAAGGGCGACTTGGCGCTATCGGTAGGCATGACGGCAACCTCTACCCTACTGGCTCCTGTGCTGACTCCGCTGCTTGTCTGGTTTTTGGTAGGTAAATCAGTCGATGTCAATGTGTTAGGTATGTTGCAGAGTATTCTTTGGGTGGTCATTCTGCCCATTGCGGCAGGACTCATTGTCAAGAGTATCTGGCCGAAGTTCACCGAGAAGGCAACGGCCTACCTGCCAGCAGTGTCATCGCTTACCATCGCCTTCATCGTGCTTATCATCATCGCTGCCAATGCGCAGAAGTTGCTGATAGGTGGTGCTACCATCATAGTGGTGGTCATCCTCCATAACATCTGCGGACTTGGGTTAGGCTATTTGACGGGCCGGCTGTTGCGACTGCCTGATGTCAAGCGGCGTGCCATCAGCATTGAGGTGGGTATGCAGAACAGCGGTCTGGCCTCCAGCCTCGCCACGCTGCATTTTGCCGCCTACCCAATGGCTACTATCCCCGGTGCAATATTCAGCGTTTGGCACAATATCAGCGGTGCCATTGTTGCTCGTCTATATGCAAGACAATAGCGTGCGAACCACATATTAATATTGTGAGCAGTAATGGTTGCAACTTTTTTCCTTTCTTTATTATACATTTTCGAAAATTATTTGTACCTTTGCACGCAAAATAAAAATGTAAGAACAACACTTAATAATAAAGACTTATGTCCAACAACAACATTGTAGGTTCTAAAATCAAAGGAATCAGAGAATCGAAGAACCTCACCATCGAGGAAATTTCAGAACGTAGCGGGTTGTCTGTAGAGCAGATTAACTCCATTGAGAATGACCAAAACCTGCCCTCGCTGGGTCCGCTAATCAAAGTGGCCCGTGCACTGGGTGTGCGACTGGGAACATTCATGGATGACAACGATGCCTTAGGGCCTGTAGTTACACGCGCCAAGGACCGCGAGGCAGACAGCAGCATCAGTTTCTCGAACGGTGCCGTTGATGCCCGCAAGCACATGGAGTACCACCCACTGGCTCAGCAGAAGGCCGGACGCCACATGGAGCCGTTCATCATCGACATCAACCCCTCTGACGACTTGGAATACAAGCTCTCCCAACATGAGGGCGAAGAGTTCATCTACGTCATGGAAGGTGAACTGGAGGTAGACTACGGCAAGGAGAAATATTCTCTGTTGCCCGGCGACAGCATCTACTATGACAGCATCGTCAAGCACCACGTGCACAGCGCCCCCGGCAAGTCGGCCAAGATTCTCGCCTTAGTGTATATTCCATTCTAAAGAATTGAAAAGTTGAAAGATTGAAGAATGGAAATGAGTAGCGTGAAATTAGATATGGCAGGCCGTCCGCTGCCAGACAGGACATATCCCGCAGAGACGGGCAGTAAGGGCTATCAGCTCTCAGAGCGCACTCTGGGACAGTGGCTCGAGCACTGGGCTGAGACGACACCAGACAAAGAGTACATTGTCTATTCGGATCGCAACCTGCGCTTTACATGGAAGACGTTCAACGAGCGTGTAGACAATCTGGCCAAGGGCCTGATAGCCATTGGCGTAAAGAAAGGTTCCAACGTTGGCATCTGGGCTACGAACGTGCCCGACTGGCTGACATTCCTCTATGCAACAGCCAAGATTGGCGCCGTGCTGGTAACGGTGAACACCAACTACAAACAGGCCGAACTGGAATACCTGTGCAAGGACTCGGATATGCACACACTGTGCATCACGGACGGCACCTGGGACTGCAACTATGTTGACATGACGTACACCATGCTGCCCGAGCTGCGCGAGTGCGAGCGCGGTCACCTGGACTCTGAACGTTTCCCCTTCCTGAAGAACGTAGTATTCATCGGCATGGAGAAGTATCGCGGTATGTTCAACACCGCTGAACTGTTGCTGCTGGGCCAGAATATCGAGGACGAGGAGTTGCAGGAGGCCAAGAGCCAAGTGTCCTGCCACGATGTATGTAACATGCAGTACACCAGCGGCACTACGGGATTCCCCAAGGGTGTTATGCTGACCCACTATAACATTGCCAACGACGGCTACTTCACGGGCGAGAACATGGGATTCACCCAGGATGACAAACTCTGCGTCTGTGTACCCCTGTTCCACTGTTTCGGTGTCGTTCTGGCTACCATGAACTGTCTGACGCACGGATGTACGGAGGTGATGGTGGAGAAGTTCGACCCGCTGGTGGTGCTGGCCTCCATCCATAAGGAACGCTGCACCGCTGTTTATGGTGTACCGACCATGTTCATAGCCGAGTTGGACCACCCCATGTTCGATATGTTCGACCTCTCCTGTCTGCGTACGGGCATCATGGCCGGCTCGCTCTGTCCTGTAGAACTGATGAAGCGCGTCAGCGAGAAGATGTTCCTCACCATCACCAGTGTCTACGGACTGACAGAATCGTCGCCAGGTATGACTCAGACCTGCCTGAATGACTCGTTCGAGCAGCGCTGCACCACCGTAGGCCGCGACTATCCGTTCGTAGAGGTCAAGGTGCTTGACCCAGAGACCAACGAGGAGTGTCCCGTGGGTGTTCAGGGCGAGATGTGCTGCCGAGGCTTCAACGTGATGAAGGGCTACTACAAGAACCCCAAGGCTACGGCTGAGGTCATAGACAAGAACGGATTCCTGCACTCAGGCGACCTGGGTGTGAAGGACGAAAACGGGTTCTACCGCATCACAGGACGCATCAAGGACATGATTATCCGCGGCGGCGAGAACATCTATCCGCGCGAAATCGAGGAGTTCCTCTACCATATGCCTGGCATCAAGGACGTACAGGTAGCAGCCGTTCCCTCTAAGAAATACGGTGAGGCCGTTGGTGCTTTCATCATTCTGCACGAGGGTGTCAAGATGGAGCCAGAAGACGTACAGGAGTTCTGCCGTGGTAAGATTGCCCGCTACAAGATTCCAAAGTATGTATTCTTCATCGACCAGTTCCCACTGACGGGTTCAGGCAAGATACAGAAGTTCAAACTGAAAGAGATGAGCCTTGAACTGTGTAAACAGCAAGGCATCGAAGTCATATAATCAATTCCTAAAACAAAACGAATAAAACTATGCAAAGTGACCCCAAGCAGTGCCTATACTGCACCAACAACCAGACCCAGAAGGATCTGATGATTGAGTTTGCGCAGCTGCGCGTATCTCGTGCCTTCCTGTTCAAGGAGCAGACCTATCGCGGCCGTTGCCTCGTAGCCTACAAGGACCACGTGAACGACCTGAACGAACTGTCAGACGAAGACCGTAATGCCTTCATGGCCGACGTAGCACAAGTGACCCGCGCCATGCAGAAGGCATTCAATCCCGAGAAGATTAACTATGGTGCCTACAGTGACAAGCTGTCACACCTGCACTTCCACCTGGCTCCCAAATATGTGGACGGCCCCGACTATGGCGGAACATTCCAAATGAACCCAGGTAAGGTGTATCTTTCGGATGCTGAATATCAGGAGCTGATTGACAAAATCAAGGCTTGCCTTTAATCCCTTTTCGTCGGAATAACGATTTAACGAAAAACGAATATGGCAATCGTAAAACCATTCAAAGGCATCCGTCCGCCAAAAGAACTGGTGGAGCAGGTTGAGAGTCGCCCTTACGACGTACTGGACTCAGAAGAGGCCCGTGCCGAGGCTGGTGACAACGAGAAAAGTCTGTATCATATCATCAAGCCCGAGATAGACTTCCCCATAGGCACATCGGAGTACGACCCACGCGTCTATGAGAAGGCTGCCGAGAATTTCCAGAAATTCCAGGACAAGGGCTGGTTAGTACAGGACGAGCAGGAGCATTACTATATCTACGCCCAGACCATGCAGGGCAAGACGCAGTATGGCCTCGTGGTATGCGCTCATACTGACGACTACCAAAAGGGCAATATCAAGAAGCACGAGCTGACGCGTCGCGACAAGGAAGAAGACCGCATGAAGCACGTTCGCGTGAACAATGCCAACATCGAGCCGGTGTTCTTCGCCTACCCCGACAATAGCATCCTCAACGAGCTCATCATGCGCTATGCCAAGACGACTCCCGAGTACGACTTCATAGCTCCTATTGACGGCTTCCGACACCAGTTCTGGGTCATCAACGACGCCAAGGACATGGAGACCATCACACAGGAGTTCAGCAAGATGCCCTCGCTGTATATCGCTGACGGGCACCATCGTTCAGCAGCAGCAGCATTGGTGGGGCAGGAGAAGCAGCAACAGAATCCCAATCACAAGGGCAACGAGGAGTACAACTACTTCATGGCTGTCTGCTTCCAGGCCTCACAACTGACCATTCTGGACTACAACCGCGTGGTTAAGGACTTGAACGGACTGAGTTCAGAGGAATTCCTGCAGAAACTACAGCAGCACTTCGTGGTAACAGACAAAGGTACGGATATCTATAAGCCCCAGCAGTTGCACGAGTTCTCGCTCTATCTGGACGGACACTGGTACAGCCTCATGGCTAAGGAGGGAACATACAACCCCAACGATCCCATTGGTGTGCTGGACGTTGACATCTCGAGCCGACTGATTCTGGATGAGATTCTGAACATCGGTGACCTGCGCTCATCGAAACGTATCGACTTCGTGGGCGGTCTGCGTGGACTGGGTGAACTGAAGCGTCGCGTAGACTCTGGCGAGATGCGTGCAGCACTGGCCCTCTACCCTGTCACCATGAAGCAGATTATGGATATTGCCGACTCTGGCAAGATTATGCCACCCAAAGCGACGTGGTTCGAGCCGAAACTGCGTTCAGGACTGGTCATTCACAAGCTGAGTTAGGCTTGACTAGTTTTAACTAGTTTGACTAGTATAACTAGAAAAAGGAGATGACTGACGAATTCAAGACCATAGCGACTACAAGCGAGGGATATTACACCGAGAAACGGAGTAAGTTCCTCGCTTTTGCCCATCCAGTCAGGACCGTCGACGAAATCAAAGAGCTGCTGGCAGGTTATCGGAAAAAATACTATGACGCACGCCATGTTTGCTATGCCTATATGTTGGGGGCTGAACGTACGGAGTTTCGTGCCAACGACGACGGAGAGCCTTCATCGACAGCCGGCAAACCTATCCTCGGACAAATCAACAGCAACGAGTTGACAGACATCCTCATCGTGGTAGTACGCTACTACGGAGGTGTCAACTTAGGTACCAGCGGACTCATCGTTGCCTATCGCGAGGCTGCTGCTGACGCACTGGCCCATGCCACCATAGAGACACGACAGGTAGAGGAGGTCGTCAAATATTCGTTTGCCTACCCCCAGATGAACGACGTGATGCGCATTGTCAAGGATATGAATCCTCGCATTCTTTCACAAACATACGACAACACCTGCGAGATTGTCCTAAGCATCCGAAAAAGCGAGGCTGACCAACTTCGTAGTCGCCTCGCCAAATTATTATAACACGCTTATTGTTAACGGTTTGGACTTTTCAAGCCAAACAGTTATAGTTCGATAATCGTTTCCTCAAACTGCCCGTCCTTGTTAATCACGAAACGCCGTGAGTTCAACAACTCTGGCTCCTGGTCCTGACGATGTGACTGGTAGTACAACAACAACGTAATTTCATATTTGCTCGTGATGTAGTACTCCATATAGGTCTCTCCGTAGTCGTCAGTCCGCTCGTTGTCCTTCTTCTCGTAGATGGTCAGTTGGTCAATGGGCTGATGTTTCTTGTCCATTGTGCAGAGCATCAGACGTGGTGTGACGGAGTCTACCATCTCAGCCACCATCATCACCTGACAACGATAGGCCGAGGGAAGTCCCAAGGCTTTCAGCTTGGCACTGGCAGGATAGCCGAAGTTCTCGTTGATGGCCATGGGAACAGGTGAGAAATGTCCAATCTCCCAGATTTCAGCTCCTGCAGACTTGATGGGCAGTGTATGAATACCCAACGTGTCGAACCAGGCTTCCACTGGGTCATGGTAGATGCCAGCCTTCTGCTGTATCTCCTTCACCTGTTCTGCCTTGCGGATACTGTCGACCATCTCCATATAATAGGCCGCATCGCGCTTTTTGCCTCCACACGATATCATGAAGAGTGCCAGCGAAGCCAGCACTCCAATAGTTACCCTATTATATAATAATGTGGTATCCACAGCCAGAAACGAATCTTAGAAGGGCAGATCGTCAGCAGAGCCCTCACCTGCAGGTTCCTGGGCAGGAGGGAACGGAGCAGCACTTGGGGCAGCCTGCTGGGGAGGGAACGGAGCAGCACCAGCCATAGGAGCAGCAGCCACAGGAGCAGCACCACGAGAGACATTGTAGGCACGGATTTCGTTAAACCAACGGCCATTATACTCGTGAGCGTCTATGTCAAAACTTACGGTAATGTCCTCACCCATCTGTATATTGAACTGTTTGATACGATCCTCACCAAAAATACGGAACAGACACTTGCGCGGATACTGTCCAGGAACCTCGATAACATACTCCTGCGACATCCACGGATTACCCGTACGTTGTGAAACACCACTGTTTGCCGGTAATACGGCAATTACTTTTCCTGTTAAATCCATAGTTGTTATTACCTTAATTTGATTATTGTTTTCGTTTTCAGAATGCGAAATTACGGAAAATATTCCAAAAATGAGAATTTTTAAGCAAATATTTTTGTGATTGAGCAATTCTTTTTGTATTTTTGTAGTCAATTTGAAGAAATAGAACTAAAAACAGAAATACTCATGAGATTTACCGTATCAAGTACTGCACTTAGCAGTAAGCTGAATGCTCTCTCGAGAGTCATCAACAGCAAGAACTCTCTGCCCATTCTGGCAGACTTTGTGTTTGACATCAACAATGGCATACTTCAACTAACGGCCTCCGACAGCGAGAACGTCATGAAGACACAGCTCGAGTTAACCGAAGTGGACGGCGACGGACGCTTTGCAGTCGGCAACCACGACCTGCTGGAGGCTGTGAAGGGCTTCTCGGAGCAGCCCCTTACCTTCGATATTGACCAACAAGCCAACATAGCCAAGATTTCCTATCAGAACGGTCTCTTCTCGCTGCCTGTAGAGAGTGCCGACGAGTTCCCGATGACCCAGAGCGTCGGCGAGGGTGCAACAGAGATAGTCATTCCCAACGCCCTGCTTGCTGAGAACATCAATCGCACCCTGTTTGCTACTGCCCAGGACGAGTTGCGCCCAGTGATGAACGGTATCTATTTCGACCTCACCAGCGAGTGTCTGGCACTGGTAGCCAGCGACGGCCACAAACTGGTACGCAACAAGATTCTATCCATACATAGCGACCAGCCTGCCTCGTTCATCCTGCCTAAAAAGCCCGCCTCGCTGCTGAAGAACCTGTTAGGCAAAGATGGCGGAGACGTCACCATTCGTTTTGACGAGCGCAACGCACATATCAACTATGGCGATGGAGAACTCATCTGCCGACTGATTGAAGGCCGCTACCCCAACTATAACTCTGTCATTCCACAGAACAACCCCAACTTGCTGACTGTCGACCGTCTGTCGCTGTTGGCAGCCCTGCGCCGTGTACAGCCCTTTGCCAACGACTCCAGCAACCTGATTCGCTTCCACGTGGAAGGCGGCACCTTGCAGTTGGACGCTGAGGACTACGACTTCTCAAAGACGGCTACAGAGCGTATGCTGTGCGAGTATAACGGCCAGCCGATGAGCATTGGCTTCAAGGGTTCGTCGTTCATCGAGATTCTGAGTAATTTCGACTGTCAGGAAGTTATCATCCAATTGGCTGATCCCAGCCGTGCAGGACTGGTGCTGCCCTCAGAGCAGCCTGAGAATCAAGATGTGTTGATGCTCATGATGCCCATGCTGATTAACGATTAACTGACAGTTTAGGAAATGAAACTGAATCTACAGAAACCACTTGTCATTTTCGACTTGGAGACGACGGGCCTTGACATTGTCAAGGACCGCGTCATCCAGATTTCTTATATCAAAATCTATCCCGACGGACGCGAGGTGCGTGGCAACGAACTCGTCAACCCTGAGAAACCCATTCCCAACGAAGTGGCGCAACTGACCGGCATCACCAACGACGATGTCAAGGACAAGCCGACCTTCAAGCAGTTGGCTGCCAAGATAAGCGAGGTGTTCACAGGTGCCGATATTGCAGGGTTCAACTCGAACCACTTCGACGTTCCCCTGCTGGCAGAGGAGTTCCTGCGTGCAGGTATCGACTTCGACTTCTCCAAGTGCAAGCTGATTGACGTGCAGACCATCTTCCACAAGATGGAGCGTCGCAACCTTGCTGCTGCCTATAAGTTCTATTGTGGACGCAAGATGGAAGAAGACTTCGAAGCCCATCGTGCCGACCAGGACACTGAGGCCACCTATCGTGTACTGATGGGCGAGCTGGACAAGTATGCTCCAGGAGCCAACGAAGACCCTGAGAAGGTGCTGGAAAACGACATGCAGGCGCTGGCCGACTTCTCGAAGCAGAACGACAATGTGGACTTTGCAGGCCGCATTGTGTGGGCTGACGTCAACGGCAAGCGCACAGAGGTGTTCAACTTCGGCAAGCATAAGGGACTTCCTGTGGCAGACGTGCTACGCATGGACCCTGGCTACTACAGCTGGATACTGGGTGGCGACTTCACGTACAACACCAAGCAGGTGCTCACCCGCATCCGCCTGCGCGAAGCACAGAAGAATTAAGAAATTAAGAGAGATTGTCTGCCGGAACTATGTTGAAAGGTAAAAAGATTGTTTTGGGCATCACGGGTAGCATTGCTGCCTACAAGGCTTGTCTGATTATCCGCGGACTTGTCAAGGCGGGTGCCGAGGTGCAGGTGGTCATCACCCCTGCCGGTAAGGAATTCATTACTCCCATCACGCTGTCTGCGCTGACCCAGAAGCCCGTCATCAGCGAGTTCTTCTCGCAACGTGACGGCACCTGGCACTCACACGTTAAGCTGGGGCTATGGGCTGACGCTATGCTCATTGCCCCCTGTACAGCCTCTACCTTGGGTAAGATGGCCAACGGAGTGGCAGACAACATGCTGGTGACAACCTATCTGTCAATGAAAGCCCCTGTGTTCATTGCACCAGCTATGGACCTCGACATGTACCAGCACCCCACCACCCAGCAGAACATGGAACGGCTGCGCTCCTTCGGCAACTACATCATTGAGCCCCAAAGCGGCTTCTTGGCCTCTGGACTGGAAGGCAAGGGACGCATGGAGGAACCTGAGAACATCGTCAATTATCTGGACCAGTTTTTTGAGCCAAAAGACCTGCAGGGTAAGAAAATCATGATTACTGCAGGTCCCACGTATGAGAAGATTGACCCTGTGCGCTTCATTGGCAACTACTCCAGCGGCAAGATGGGCTTTGCTCTGGCTGAGGAGTGCGCCCGTCGTGGAGCAGAGGTGACGATGATTGCCGGGCCAGTCCACATCCAGAGTCCCATTGTCGACAGTCAATGCCGACTGGTGAGCGTCGAGAGTTGTGAAGAGATGTATCAGGCAGCCACCAAGGCTTTCCCTGAGCAAGATGCAGCCATACTCTGTGCAGCAGTTGCAGACTTCCGCCCCGAAACAGTTGCAGACCAGAAAATCAAGCGCGAGGGTGACGACTTGGTCATCCGCCTGAAGCCCAATCCTGACATTGCCGCCCAACTGGGCAAGATGAAGCAACAGCAGGTGTTGGTGGGCTTTGCCCTTGAGACCAACGACGAGCAGACCAATGCCCAGAAAAAGCTGGACAAGAAGAACCTCGACTTCATCGTGCTGAACTCGCTGCGCAACGAAGGCACCTGCTTCCGTTCAGACGAGAACCAGATTAGCATCATCTCACGCGACGGACAGCAAGACTACGAACGCAAGCCCAAGGCCGACGTTGCACGTGACATCATTGACGAGCTGGCACGCCGCCTATAGGTCCTGCCAGCACAGAAACATCAGAACTTAGGGTAAATCCGAGAAATGCTTGCGTGCTTTGGCATAATACTGCCAGAGGAGCGAGAACGGACGTCGTTCAGCAATGACGTTCTCTACACGTGTAGCCTGTATCTGACGACGATCCTCCTCAAAGTCCTTACGCCACTGGGAGAATGCCCGACGGGCACGATAGATGGCAAGGAAGTCACCCACATTGCGATTCAACAACAACGTCTCCCACGCAGCCAGATAGTCCAGGAACCAACGCCAGCGCATCACGTGGTCCAGCTCCGAGTCGGGCAGACACTTGTAGAGCATTGTCAGGTTGTTGCGGAAGTTCAGGAAGGTCTTCATCGGATTCGACTTGGGCAGCGTACCTCCTCCCACATGGTAGACGTAGCTCTCTGGCAAACAGTATATCTTGCGTCCACGAATGCGCAGACGCCAGCAGAGGTCTATCTCCTCGTTGTGTGCAAAGAAACGACCGTCCAGCCCCCCACAGTCCCAATAGTCCTTGGAGCGTATCATCAGCGCTGCACCAGTGGCCCACAGCACCTCTGCCTGATAGTCGTATTGCCCATTGTCAGCCTCCACCGTATCAAAGATGCGTCCGCGACAGAACGGATAGCCATAGCGGTCCAGATATCCCCCACTCGCCCCAGCATACTCAAACATATCCTTATTATATATAGACAGCAACTTGGGCTGACAGGCTGCCACCTCCGGGTGTACGTCCATGAACTCGATGAGAGGCGTCAGCCAGTGGTGCGTCACCTCGATGTCCGAGTTCAGCAACAGGTAGTATTCTGCCTCCACCTGCTTCAGCGCCTTGTTATAGCCCTCAGCAAAGCCCCAGTTCTTGTCCAGCACAATGGTGCGCACTTCAGGGAACTGACTACGCAGCAACTCCAACGAGTCGTCCGTCGAGGCATTGTCAGCCACATAGACTATAGCCTCTTCACGCGAATAGTTCAGTACTGTAGGCAGATACTGTGCCAGCATCTTGGCCCCGTTCCAGTTCAATATGACAATAGCAACCTTTTCCATCTTATTTCTCAACCATTAACGCAGTCTTGTCGCGATTAAAGTCCCCCAGACGCACTTTCAGCACCTGGTTGTCATATTCCTCACGGGCCTCAGCAGGCGACAATTCCACACGAATATAGTTCTTGGTGAATCCATGCATGGCACGACCTCGGACAGCCTTTTCGAACAGCACCTCTGCCTCCTGACCTCTGTGGCGCTCATAGAAGGCCTGTGTCTTCTGGTCCGACAGTTCCAGCAGGCGCTGGCTGCGCTGCCGTTTGTCCTGATCACCCACCACATAGGGAATACTCAGGGCCGACGTGCCTGGACGCTCAGAATAAGGGAAGACGTGCAACTGCGTCACATCGAGCTGGCTCAGGAAGTCGTACGTCTCCTCAAAGCACTCTGGCGTCTCTCCCCTGCATCCCACCATCACGTCAACACCAATGAAGGCGTCAGGCATCACAGCCTTGATGCGATGTATCTTGTCAGCAAACAGCTGGCGGTTGTAGTGGCGATGCATCAACTTCAGCACAGTGTCGCTACCACTCTGCAAGGGAATATGGTAATGGGGCATGAAGGCACGACTTTGGGCACAGTAGTCTATCAACTCGTCACTGAGCAGGTCAGGCTCCAGACTGCTGATGCGATAGCGCAGAATGCCTTCCACACTGTCCAGGGCCTTCACCAAGTCAATAAAACGCTCGCCTGTGGTCTTGCCGAAGTCACCGATGTTCACACCCGTCAGCACAATCTCCTTGCCACCCTCACGCGCAGCCTCCTCAGCCTGTGCCACCAGCGAGGCAATAGTCGGATTGCGGCTAAAGCCTCGGGCGTAGGGAATGGTACAATAGGTGCAGAAGTAGTCACAGCCGTCCTGCACCTTCAGGAAGTAGCGCGTCCTGTTTCCACGCGAACAGCTGGGTGCAAAGCTCTTGATATCCTTGGTCTTCACAGTTTTGAACGACGCTATATGATCACGTCCTACACAACCGTCGCGTTTTACAAAGCCATCACTCAGAAACTGGATGAGGTTTGCTTTCTCGTTACTGCCCAGCACCAGGTCTACACCTTCTATATGTGCCACCTTCTCAGGCTCCAGCTGGGCATAGCAGCCCGTCACCACGACAAAGGCGCCTGGATTCTCGCGCACCAGCCTGTGGATGGCCTGCCTGCACTTATGGTCAGCCACCTCCGTCACAGAACACGTATTGATGAGACAGATATCAGCCTGCTCACCCTTTTCTGCCGTCTGTACGCCCATCTGCTGAAGCATCTTGCCAAAGGTAGACGTCTCAGAGAAATTCAACTTGCAGCCTAATGTGAAATAAGCAGCCTTTTTGCCTTGAAAAGCAGCGGTATCTATCATATATTAATATAAGGTGTACTTTAACAGGGGACAAAGGTACACAAAAAAATGCATTTTTACCCCTTTTTTAGCAATTATTCAGATAAGTGTATTTTTTACGAGAATTTTAACATTTCGTAAATCGTTGATTTATAACACCTTGCAAAAAAGTTACAAAATTCAACAAAAAAAAGTCACAAAAAAAAGAACAACGTATCAAAAAAATGCCTAACTTTGCAGCGTTTTAATAAACAAATGATTGTTTTACAGATTTAAAAAGCATTAGAAAAATGAAAAAATTAGTATTTATGTTCGTAGCTGTTGCAGCTATCTCTTTCGCTTCTTGTGGTAACAAGACCGCTCAGGCCGAGGCTGTTGATTCAGATTCAATCGCAGCTGTTGACACTGTTGCTGCTGACACTGTTGCTGCTGACACCGTAGCAGCTGATACTGTTGCTGCTGACAGCGTAAAGTAATTAGTACGAACTAATGAGAGAATCACCGCCGGACACAGTCCGACGGTTTTTTTGTGCCTTAGCCTGGCATACATGAAAAATCCCGATTGCTTGATGGCAACCGGGATTCAACAGTTATAATACTTATGATTTGCTTTACAGCGGTATTATTCTTCAGCAGCAGCCTCTTCCTGAGCAGGAGCCTCAGCAACGGGAGTCTCTTCAACAACAGGAGCAGCCTCTTCCTTCTTCTCCTCAACGGGAGCGTTCTCAGCAACAACCTTCACAGGAACCTCAACGGTAACCTCCTTGTGGAAGTGCACCAGAGCAACGAAGTCACCAATAGTCTTGGCATCCTTCATGGTGATAATCTTACGATCAATCTCATGACCCAGCTTCTTCAGCTCCTCAGCCACCTGATTGGCACCTACAGAACCATACAGCTGACCCGTAGCGCTCACCTTAGCGGCAATGCACAGGGCAACATCCTTGATAGCCTCAGCCTTCTTCTCAGCGTCAGCCTTCAGGGCAGCCAGCTTGTGGGCCTGCTGCTTCAGGTTCTCAGCCAGAATCTTCTTAGCCATCGGAGAAGCGATAACACCCTTACCCTGAGGAATCAGGTAGTTACGGCCATAGCCAGACTTCACATTTACGATATCGTTCTTAAAACCCAGACCGATAATATCTTCTTTCAGTATAATTTCCATTTCTTGCGTCCTCCTTA